>DASPXL010000245.1:0-2332 GCA_035637375.1 Burkholderiales bacterium | reverse complement strand
TCATCGCCGACACGAAGGATGCCGTCCGGCTCGAGGAGGCGACCTACACTGCCGTCTACTACATCCCGCGCAAGGACGTGAAGATGGAGCGGCTCGTGCGCGCGGGCCACCAGACCTATTGCCCGTTCAAGGGCCAGGCGGCGTACTACTCGCTCGCGAACGGTCCGGAAAACGCGGCCTGGAGCTACGAGCGGCCGTACGACGAGATGCTCGCGATCAAGGAATTCGTCGCGTTCTATCCGGACAAGGTCGATTCGATAGCAACCGTTGGCTAGCCCGCGGCCCGTCACCATAAGCCGCGCTTCCGGTTAAACTGTTCCCTCGATCGGGAGCATGAGGGGATGTGTTCCCTCGTTCGTAACGAGCTCCAAGAGCCCGATCCGCAAGACGAGGAGGATGGCCCGATGAAGAAGCTGCTCGCCGTTCTGTGCCTTGCCGCCGCATTCCCCGCTTTCGCGCAGACCTGCCCGGACAAGAACGTCCTGTACTGGCAGGCGTTCCCCGCAGGCGGCGAATCCGACCTGTCGGCGCGGCACCAGCAGCTGGTGCTGAAGAAGCGCTGTCCCGCGGTCGAAACCATCATCCAGTACAAGCCCGGCGCGGGCGGCGGCCTCATGTGGGCGCAGATGAACCAGCTTCCGGGCGACGGGCTGAACATCGTCGGCATCAATCTCCCGCACATCGTGCTGCAGCCGCTGGAGGGGCAGGTGCAGTACAAGACCGAGGACGTCACGCCGGTGTTCTGGTTCCACTACACGCCCGACGCGCTGGTGGTGCGCGAGGCAAGCCCGATCGGGACTTTCCAGGACTTCGTGAAGGCCGCGAAGGCCGCCCCCGGCAAGCTCTCGCTCGGCGGGTCGGGCCTCAACTCGGCGAACCACGCCGCGCACGAACGCCTGGACGCCCGGTTCGGAATCAAGACCCTTTACGTCCCGTACAAGGGAACCGGCGACATGACGACGTCCGTGATCGGCGGGCACGTCGACGGCGCGATGTCGTACACCGCGTTCGCGATCAACAACAAGGGCAAGGTGCGGGCGCTCGCCGTGGCCATGGACAAGCGCCATCCGCTGCTGCCCGAGACGCCGACCTTCCGCGAGCTCGGGATCGACTGGGTCGACGGCGCCTATCGCGGCATCGGCGTTCCGAAATCCACGCCGGCGGAAGTGAGGAAGCGCCTGTCGGACCTGTGGACCGCGCTCAACGCCGACCCCGAGATGAAGGCGCTCGCCGCCAGGAGCGGCTTCGAGCTGGTGAACGTCGGGGTGGAGCAGATGGACGCGTTCCTGAAGGAAAAGACCGCCCTGTACATGGAGAGCGCCAGGCTCCTGGGACTCGTCAAGTAGGACGGCGCCGCGCGAAGAATGACAGGAGCTTTGAAACGTTCCTACGTTTTCAGCCGATACCCGGTCTTGAAGATCCACGCCACGATCGCAAGCGATACCGCGAGGAACACCACGGTCATGGCGAGGCTCACGCCGACGCTCACGTCGGCGAGCCCGTAGAAGCTCCAGCGAAAGCCGCTCACGAGGTACACCACCGGGTTGAACAGGGAGACCGTCTGCCAGAAGGGCGGCAGCATGCCGATGGAGTAGAAGCTGCCGCCGAGAAACGTCAACGGCGTGACGATGAGGAGCGGTATGGCCTGGAGCTTCTCGAAATTGTCCGCCCAGATGCCGATGATGAAGCCGATGAGGCTGAAGGTCACCGCGGTCAGCACCAGGAACAGCATCATCCAAACGGGATGCTCGATCTTGAGCGGCACCAGCAGCGCCGCCGTCGCGAGGATGATGAGGCCGAGCATGACCGACTTGGTCGCGGCCGCCCCGACGTAGCTCACCACGATCTCGAGATAGGAGACCGGCGCCGACAGGAGCTCGTAGATGGTCCCGACGAACTTCGGGAAGTAGATTCCGAACGAGGCGTTGGAGAGGCTCTGCGTCAGGAGCGACAGCATGATGAGCCCCGGCACGATGAAGGCGCCGTAGCTGACGCCCTCCACCTCGGGGATGCGCCCGCCGATCGCCGCGCCGAAGACGACGAAGTACAAGGCCGTCGAGATCACCGGGGCGATGATGCTCTGCATCAGCGTGCGCCTCGTGCGCGCCATCTCGAACTTGTAGATCGCGCGGATCGCGTAAACGTTCATCGTGTTCATTTCTTGTCCCTCACCAGCGTGACGAAGATGTCTTCGAGCGAGCTCTGCGTCGTATGCAGGTCTTTGAACCGGATGCCCGCCTCGGTCAGGTCCTCGAGCAGCGACGCGATGGCGGCCCGATCGCCCCGCTCGTCGTAGGTATAGATCAATTCGCCGCCCTTGCCCGCGAGCTCC
>DASPXL010000244.1:0-1538 GCA_035637375.1 Burkholderiales bacterium | reverse complement strand
CGTCATCGCCTGCGCCTATTTCTTTCCCGGCAGGCGCTTTCGCCGCGCGCTCACCGGCGCCGCTGCCCGCGGCGTGCGGGTGGCGCTGCTCCTGCAGGGGCGCGTCGAGTACGTGCTGCTGCACTACGCCTCGCGGGCGCTCTACGGCACGCTGCTCGAGGCGGGCGTCGAGATCTACGAGTACCACAAGAGCTTCATGCACGCGAAGGTCGCGGTCATCGACGGCCGCTGGGCGACGGTGGGCTCCTCCAACATCGATCCGTTCAGCCTGATGCTCGCGCGCGAGGCGAACGTGGTGGTCGACGATCGCCGTTTTGCGGGCCGGCTGAGGGATCTTCTGCGCGCCGACATGGAGCGCGGAGCGCGCGTGGTCGCGAAAACGAGCTGGTTCAGGCAACCCCTCCGGCGCCGGGTCACGATCTGGATCGCCTATGCTCTGGCGCGCATCTCGATAGGCATGTTCGGTTTCGGGGGGCGGTTTTGACGCCGCCGCTCCCGCGAGGGTAGAGTAGGGTCAAAGCCGTCCGGCTTTGCCCGTCACGCCAGAACCGGTCGCAGCGCGAGCGCGCCGCAGAGGAGGAGTCTTTCGCATGCCCAAATATTCGACCGAAGCCATCCGCACCGTTGCGCTCGTCGGCCACACCGGCGCGGGGAAAACCACGCTCGCCGAGGCGCTGCTCGCCAGGGCCGGGGCGATCCCTTCGGCCGGCAGCGTCGAGCGGGGCAACACCGTCTGCGACTTCGACCCGCTCGAGAAGGAGTACCGGCACTCGCTCAACTCCGCCATCGTCAATCTTGCCTGGAAGAACACCCATATTCACCTCATCGACACGCCCGGGTCGCCCGACTTCATGGGGCAGGCGATCGGCGCGCTCGCCGCGGTCGAGACCGCGGTGGTGGTGGTGAACGCCGAGACCGGCGTGCAGCTCGCCACCGACCGCATGCTCAAGTGGGCGGCGAAGCGCAATCTGTGCCGCATGATCGTCGTCAACAAGATCGACGCGGAGAACGCCGATCTCCCGGCGCTCGTCGAGCGCATCCGCGCGGCGGTCGGCAAGGAATGCCTGCCGATCAACCTGCCCGCCCGGGGCGGAAAAGAGGTGGTCGACTGCTTCTTCAATCCCGACGGCGAGGCGGATTTCTCCTCGGTCAAGGAGGCGCACTCGGCGCTCGTCGACCAGGTGGTGGAAGTGGACGAGGCGCTGATGGAGAAATACCTCGAGCAGGGTGAAATAAGCCCGGAGCAGCTGCACGCGCCTTTCGAGAAGGCGCTGCGCGAAGGCCACTTGATCCCGGTGTGCTTCACCTCGGCGAGGAACGGCGTGGGGATCGAGGCGCTGCTCGACATCCTCGTCAACCTCGCGCCGAACGCGACCGAGGGCAACGCGCCGCCGTTTCTGAAGGGCGAGGGGGCGCAGGCGCAGGAGTTCTACGCCGTTCCCGGCCCCAAGGCGCACGTGCTCGCGCACGTCTTCAAGGTGATCGTCGATCCCTTCGTCGGCAAGGTCGGCGTGTTCCGCGTGCACCAGGGGACCATC
>DASPXL010000243.1:0-3698 GCA_035637375.1 Burkholderiales bacterium | reverse complement strand
ATACGTGGACCAGGCGATCAACCGGATCGAGCAGCGGGTCCTCGCGCTCGGCGAGCGCGAGATCGCGAGCCGCGTGATCGGCGAGATGGTGATGCGCGAGCTGAAGAAGATGGACGACGTCGCCTACATCCGCTTCGCCTCGGTCTACGAGGACTTCCAGCGCGTCGACGACTTCCGCGAGGCGATCCTCGAGGTGAAGAAGCCCGGAGCCAAGCGCGTTCGCAAAACGGCAAAGTAAGCCCAATACCGGGACTTCCCGTCGGAGGGATACTTCCGAATCCGGCGGTTTCGGCCGGGCCGGCCTCGGTGATAAAATGTCGCCCTGCATTCGACATAAGCCGGGGTTGGATATGAAACAGAGCTCTACTGTGCGCACGCCGCGCGAACGCGCCTCGCATTACGAAGTGGCCAAACGCCTCGGCCTTGTCGGCTGCATCGCCGGGCCCAAGGACCTCGCTCGCAACCATCGAAAATACGTACGACAGGCCGTGCGTGCCAAGCGCTCTGCTTGACACCGGCGCCCTGGTCGCGCTTCTCAATCGCACCGACGCCCACCATCAGGCTGTTGTCGATTTGTTTGCAGGTTTCGAGGGGACGTTGCTCACCACCTGGCCGGTGATCGGCGAAGCCTGCGCGCTCGTTAGTGAGCGGCGCCAAGCTGCCGTGCTCGAGTGGATCGCTCAAACCGATACACAAATCGTCTCGATCGACGAAGGACTCGAATTCATGCGGCAGCACATGACCGCCTATCAGGATTTGCCGTGTGACTTTGCCGATGCCTCGTTGCTGTACGCCGCGTGGCGTACCAAAGTGCGCGAAGTTTGGACCGTAGATCGCGATTTCACGGTGTATCGGCTTCCCGATCGGTCGCACTTCAGGGTGATCCCTGGGCGCGACGTGTGAGATCCCCGCTAGGGCTGTGGTCAGTGTCCCTTTGCACACGGCCAGGTTAAGCTTCCTCGATGTTTTCCGCCGCTGACCACGAGTTCATGGCGCGGACGCTCGAGCTCGCCGGGCGCGGTTTGTATTCGACGGCCCCGAATCCGCGTGTAGGCTGCGTCGTCGTAGCCGACGGCATGGTCATCGGCATGGGTTGGCACGAGAAAGCCGGCATGCCGCATGCAGAGGCGCTGGCGCTCAAGGCGGCGGGCGCGCGGGCGCGGGGCGCAACTCTATATGTGAACCTCGAGCCTTGCAGCCATCACGGCCGCACGCCGCCTTGCGTCGATGCGATCATCGCGGCCGGCGTGAAGCGGGTCGTGGCGGCTATGGAGGATCCCAATCCCAAAGTGGCGGGGGAGGGCTTTGCCAGGGTCCGCGCAGCGGGAATTGCGGTCGAACATGGTTTGAAGGAGGACGAGGCGCGCGAGCTGAACGTCGGGTTCTTCGCGCGCATGACGCGCGGCCGGCCCTGGATGCGCATGAAGATCGCGGCAAGCCTCGACGGCCGCACCGCGCTCGCGAACGGAAAGAGCCGGTGGATCACGGGCGAGGCCGCACGGGCGGACGGGCATCGCTGGCGCGCGCGCGCCTGCGCGCTCCTGACCGGTTTCGGCACGGTCAGGGACGACGACCCGCAGTTCAACGTGCGCGGCGTCGACACGCCGCGGCAGCCGCTCAAGATCGTCGTCGATTCGAAATTCGAGACGTCCCCCTCGGCCCGCCTCCTCAAGGACGGCAGGACGCTCGTCGCCGGCGCGGTGAACGACAAGAAGCGGATCGCGGCGCTCGAGGCGGCGGGGGCGGAAGTGGTCATCATCCCGAACGAGCGCGGCAAGGTCGAGCTCACCAAGCTGACGGAGGAGCTCGCGCGGCGCGAGCTGAACGAGATCCACGTCGAGGCGGGAACCAGGCTGAACGGATCGCTCCTGCAGGCGGGCGTGGTCGACGAGCTGCTCGTCTACCTCGCGCCGCGGATCATCGGCGATTCGGGGCGGGGAATGTTCCACCTGCCCGAGCTGACCGAGCTTTCGCAGACCACGGCGCTCGAGATCCGCGGGGTCGAGCGCATCGGCGCGGACCTGCGCATCCTGGCGAGGCTTTGAGCCGGCCGGGATGCCGTTCGGGAACCGCATGCGCTACGAGCTCTACTACTGGCCTTCGATACAGGGCCGCGGCGAATTCGTGCGGCTCGCGCTGGAGGAGGCGGGCGCCGATTACGTGGACGTCGCCCGCCGCCCGGCGCGCTCCGGCATGGGCGTGCCGGCATTGATGCACCTTATCGACGACGCGGGGATCGGACGCCCGCCGTTCGCGCCGCCCGTCCTCAAGGCGGGCAGGCAGCTGATCGCGCAGACCGCCAACATCCTCCTGTTCCTCGGCCCGCGGCTGCGCCTCGCGCCGAAGGACGAAGCCGGCCGGCTGTGGGCCCATCAGCTGCAGCTCACCGTCACCGATTTCATGAAAGAAGTGCACGACACCCATCACCCGGTCGCCGCGGACCTGTATTACGAGGAGCAGAAGCGCGAGGCGCGGCGCTACGCCCGGCATTTCCTCGCCGGGCGCCTGCCGAAGTTCCTCGACTACTTCGAAGGCGTGCTGGTGCGCGCCGGCGGGCGCTGGATGGTCGGCGGCGCGCTCAGCTACGTCGATCTCTCGATGTTCCAGGTCGTCGCCGGCCTGCGCTATGCCTTTCCCCGCGCGATGGCACGGCTCGCGCCCGGGTATCCGCTCCTGACGGCGCT
This sequence comes from Burkholderiales bacterium, assembly GCA_035637375.1. GTDB lineage: Bacteria > Pseudomonadota > Gammaproteobacteria > Burkholderiales > SG8-39 > VBDM01. Next base: position 1,014 of record DASPXL010000243.1, on the reverse strand, counting down.
GCACCATCGCGTCGCGGCGCGCCCGCGCATCGCCGCCTACCTGAGATCGAGACGGCGCCTGCCGTTCAGCAGGCAAGGCCTTTTCCGGCATTATGCCGAGCTCGACGCGAAGTAAACCGCTTCCATGCAAGCCGTCATCTCCGTCACCAACCTGTCCAAGACCTACGCCTCGGGTTTCCGCGCGCTCAAGGACATCGATCTGGAGATTCGCCGCGGCGAGATCTTCGCGCTGCTCGGCCCCAACGGCGCGGGGAAGACCACGCTCATCAGCATCATCTGCGGGATCGTCAATCCGGGCGAAGGGACGATTTCGGTCGACGGCTGCGATATCATCGCCGACTACCGCGCCGCGCGCTCCCTGATCGGCCTGGTGCCGCAGGAGCTGACGACCGATGCGTTCGAGTCGGTATGGAACACCGTGTCCTTCAGCCGCGGCCTCTTCGGCAAGCCCGCCGACCCCGCGCACATCGAAAAAGTGCTCAAGGAGCTGTCCTTGTGGGACAAGAAGGACAACAAGGTGATGACGCTCTCGGGCGGCATGAAGCGGCGCCTGCTCATCGCCAAGGCGCTGTCGCACGAGCCGCGGATCCTGTTTCTCGACGAGCCGACCGCGGGCGTCGACGTCGAGCTGAGGCAGGACATGTGGAAGCTGGTGCGCTCGCTCCAGGCCGCCGGCGTGACCATCATCCTCACCACCCACTACATCGACGAGGCCGAAGAGATGGCCGACCGCATCGGCGTGATCAACAGGGGCGAGATCATCCTGGTGGAGGACAAGGCGCTGCTGATGCGCAAGCTCGGGAAGAAACAGCTGACGCTGCAGCTGGAGCACGCGCTGGAGCGCCTCCCGCACGGGCTCTCCGCGTATAACCTGGAGCTCGCGGGCAAGGGCGGCGAATTGATCTATACCTACGACGAGCGGGGCGATCGGGCCGCCATCGCGTCGCTGCTCGAGGACCTGACCGAGGCGGGCATCCGGTTCAAAGACCTGCATACGACGCAGAGCTCGCTCGA
>DASPXL010000242.1:0-3465 GCA_035637375.1 Burkholderiales bacterium | reverse complement strand
GAGTACCGGCCCGCGGTGCTCGCGCGCAAGAGCGGCCGCACCCGCGCCTCCGAATACTGGCTCATCGATGACCGGGTTTTCGCGAAGAATGCCAACATCGGACAAGACACGCCGGAGGCGGCGCGCGAGGCCGCCGATATCGCGAAACGGGTCGCGCACATGGACGAGCTCGGCGTCGACGTGCACGTGCTTTACCCGTCTCTTTTTCTCAGACCGCTGACCAAGCGGGTCGAGGTCGACACCGCGCTTTGCAGGAGCTACAACCGCTGGCTGGCGAGCATCTGGCGCCAGGCTCCTGAGCGCCTGCGTTGGGTGGTGATTCCGCCCATGGGCGACCGCGAAAAAGCCCTGGAGGAAATCCACTTCGGCAAGGAGCACGGCGCCTGCGGCGTGTTCGTGCGCGCTTTCGAGGACGATCAGCGCATCTCCGATCCCTATTTCTTTCCGCTCTACGCGGCGGCGCAGGCGCTGAATCTGCCTGTCTGCATCCACGCCTCCACCGGCAACTTCGATCACTTCGAGCTGTTCTTCACCGACTCCGGTTTTTCGACGTTCAAATTGTCCGTCGTCGGGACCTTTCATGATCTTCTTCTCAAGCGGGTGCCGGCGAAGTTTCCGGATTTGCGCTGGGCATTCATCGAAGTGAGCGCGCAGTGGTTGCCCTACGCCATGAACGATCTTTCGTTGCGGTTCGGGAAGCGGGGCGAGCCTTTTCTCAGCAAGGCTGCGCTCGAGGAGAACCGCATGTACGTCGCCTGCCAGACCTCGGACGACCTCGATCTCATCCTCGAACGGGTAGGCGAGGAGAACATCGTCATCGGCACCGATTATGGCCACAACGACACGGCCTCGGAGCTGCACGCGCTGCGCAAGCTGCGTCAAGGCGGCGCGATCGGCGCGGCGACGGCGAACAAGATCCTGTGGGAGAACCCCAAGCGGCTGTACGGCTTATAGCTTTCCACGCGCCTGCGGCCTGCCGATCCGATGGCTGGAAGAGAAACCCTGAGCGCACCGGATTTTTTTATCCGAAGCCTGGGTCTGTGCGGCCTGCTGCTGTCGGCGATCGCGCTCGCGGTCGAGAGCACTCCGGAGATGGCGCGGCTGGCGCGCTATGCCGGCGCCGACCGCGAGCAGGTGCTTGTCCGCGGGGCGCAGAAGGAAGGCGAAGTGACTCTCTACGCCGGGACGCAAATCAACGATATGCGGCCGGTCATCCAAGCCTTCACGAAGAAGTATGGCGTACGCGTCAATTTCTGGCGCGCGGGCAGGGAGGAGATACTGAACCGTGTCGTCAACGAGACAAGCAGCGGCCGAGCCGGCGCAGACGTGATCGAGCAGAGCAGCCTGACGCTGGAGATGCTCCACCGCGAGGGCCTGCTGCAGAAAGTGGAGTCGCCCGCCTTCCCGACCTTGATGCCGGCCGCCCTGGCGCCGCATCGGGAATGGACCGCGGTGTCCTTGGATTACGTCGTGCAGGCCTACAACACGAACCTGGTCAAGAAATCCGAGCTGCCGCAGCGATGGGGGGATTTGCTCGACGCGAAATGGAAGGGCCGTCTCGGCATCGAGAGGTACAACGCGGAATGGTTGCTCGCGGTCGTGGGACAAATGGGCGGGGAAGAGAAAGGCGTGGCGCTGCTCAAGGAGATCGTGCGCAAGAACGGCGTTTCGGTGCGCAAGGGCTATACGCTGCTGACCAAGCTGACGGCTTCAGGCGAGGTGCCCCTCGCGCTCACCGTGTACAGCTATATGCCCGAACAACTGAAGAAGGCAGGCCAGCCTATCGACTGGTTTTTTCTCGGCGGGAAGGCGGTCGCAAGGCCTCACGCCATCGGCGTCACCCGTCGCGCGCCGCATCCCGCGGCGGCGCTGCTGTTCTACGAGTTCGAGCTGACCGAGGGCCAAAAGATACTCGCGAGCCACGATTTCGTCGTGACCAGCAATGCGATGAGGAATCCCGTCCGGGAATTGCCGCTCGACCTGATCGACCCGGGCGAAGTCCTCGATCTTTACAGGAAGTGGGACGACCTGTACGACGAGATCTTCGTGAATCAGGCGCGTTAGGCCGGTTCGGGCGAGAAAGCGAAGCAGGACGAAGCGGACATTGGCCCGGTTGGCGGCGGGCCGCGGGCGCCCCGCGGACGGTCTCTCGAATCTCCGCGCTTGCGCTACAAATACGTCCGACCGTGAATCCAGGCATCGCCTACGCGCCGGAAGCGTGACGCCGCGAAATTTTCAGCCCGGGCAGACGGGCAGCATCAGCGCCTGGAGCACCTCGCCCGTGGACCGGTCCTGCACGAAGGCCGCGACGCCCGAGTGCTTCGATTCGGCCCCGGGCGCGAGCGGCAGCGCGCGCTTCTCCTCGAGCCTGGGGCCCTCGCCGAAGCCGATCGGGCCGATCCACTCGCGCACCACGAAATCATGCTCGAGCCGCCTGCCGCGGTTCTCGCCGGCGCTCACCTCGCTTGCGAGCCTGTTCTCGTAAGCGGCGAGATACACGGCGGCGTTCTTCTGCCCGGCGGGATCGAAAAGCTGCGCGACGAGCTCGGCGCGGATGGCATTGGGCTCGACCGCGCGGATCGCGAGCGCGATCCTCGCGCGGGCCGCGCGCGAGTTGATGCGCGTCACCTCAGCGGCGAACGCGTCGCCCGCCCAGCGGCGGAAGTCCTGCCCCTGCACCAGCACCTGCGGGGTGTAGACCATCACCGGGCGCTTCATCTGGGCGAGCTTGCGCTGCCGTATCGAAAACTCGCCCTTGGCGAAGGGATCTTTCCAGCCCATGTAATCCCAGTAGTCGACGTGAAGCGCGAGCGGCACCACCTGATCGGGCCTGAAGCCCTGGGCGAAGAGCGAGGACAGCCAGAGGTCCGCCGCGGGGCAGCTGTCGCAGCCCTCCGAGGTGTACAGCTCGACCAGCGCGGTCGTGTGCGGCCCGCTGTACGCCGAGCACGCGGGATCGGCGGCGTGCGCGGCCCCGGAAAGGGCAAGCGCGCTCGCGGCGATAACTTGATCGAGCCTCATGGTCTCTCCTGTCCGCGCGGGAGGCATCCTTCCTTGCAAGGCTCATGGTACGGCAAGAGTGCGTGCCGCAGTCAAGCGGACCCGGCCGCCTCGGCGCTTGGCTTCGCTCCAAGTCCGGTAAACTGCCCGCTTCGCCTCGCAAGGAGCCCGGCCGTGAACACCGTGTACAAGTGGATGGCGATCGTCTTTGCCGCGGGAATAGCCCTCATGGTGATCGAGTATCGCCTCGCGACGAAGAAGAAGGAAGGCTTCACCCCGACCGACAGGCAGCGCATCGTCGGCCTCTTCTGGCTGACGATTTTCTTCAGCCTGCTGGTGGGCGGGACCCTGTGGCTCACAGAGTGAGCGGATGAGGGTGCCTCTGGGGGTGCTCGACCAGTCCCCCGTCATCAGCGGACACAGCCCGGCCGAAGCGATCGCTGAAACGATTTCCCTCGCGCGGCT
>DASPXL010000241.1:0-3063 GCA_035637375.1 Burkholderiales bacterium | reverse complement strand
CGCAGCCGGAAACGGCCGCCATGGCTGCGATCGCGACGACGCCGAATTTGGAGCGGATCATGGCTACCTCCGGATCAAAACGCCGCGGAATAGATCGCCTGATTATGCGGACCCCCCACGGGGCTGTCAATTTGCCGAGGCTGCGGTTCGCCGAGATGAACCGGCGAGGCCCATGGCAGCAAAAAGCGCCGGCACCGGCGCCGGCCCTTGCACGAAGAGAACCCGCCTACTTTACCGTCAGGATGTACTTCGCGAGGGTCCTCGCCTCGTCGTCGGCGACGGTCCCGTTGGGGGGCATGGGAATGGCGCCCCATACGCCGGTCGAGCCCTCCTTGATCTTCTTCGCGAGATACGCCTCGGCGTCCTTGCGGGACTTGTATTTGGCCGCCACCTCCTTGTACGCGGGGCCAACCAGCTTTTTGTCCAGGGTATGGCAGCTGAGGCATGCCTTTTCCTTCAGCAGCTGCTCCGCGTCGGCGGCGAGAGCGGCGCCGCTGCAGAGCGAAACGGCGGCGGCGATTAGAACTATGGGCTTCATGAATTCTCCTGGTGAAGTGAAAAATCCGGCGCCATGCTACTGGATTTTCTCCGCCTTGGAAACCTGATCGATCAGGTCTTCCAGGCGATCGATCGGCGCAAGGCAGCTAACGCCCTCGCACACCCAGGCGTTGACGCGGCCGCCCGCAGGTTTGGCGAGCACGGGCGGCAGGTCCCGGAGCTCGGTTCCGAGCGCGATCACCATGGTCTGCGGCAAATAGCGCTCCGCGAGGGCACGGCGCCAGCGGGCCAGTTCAGCCGACGGCCCGCGCAGGATCACGGTGCGCGTGGCGTCAAGATGCTCCTCCAGCGCCATAAGCAGCGTTGCGTGGCCGCCGGGCTGCTCGCTCATCGCCGAGTGAAACTGCGCGAGCGTGCGCTCGGCGGCAGCCGCGTAGCGCGACTCGCCGGTGAGAAAGTGCAGGCGCTGCAGGGCGAGCGCCGCCATGCCGTTGCCCGAAGGCGTGGCGTTGTCGTAGCCGGGCTTGGGGCGGTGGATCAGGCGCTCGTGATCGTGGCTGGTGAAGAAGAAGCCGCCGTTCTCCCTGTCCTCGAACTGCTCGAGCAGGACTTCGGCGAGCTCCTCGGCGAACGCGAGCGTTTCGCGCTCGAACTGCGCCTGCAGGAGCTCGATCAGCGCGGCGAGCAGAAAAGCGTAGTCGTCGAGGTAGGCGTTGAGATGCGCCTCCCCGTCCTTGCAGGTGGCGAGAAGCCGCTCGTTCCTCCACATCGTGCCGCGGATGAACGCGAAGGCTTTTTTCGCCGATTGCAGCCAGTCGCCGCGGCCGAACACCAGGCCTGAGCGCGCCATGCCGGCGATCATGAGCGCGTTCCAGCTGGTGAGCACCTTCTCGTCCCGACCCGGGCGCACGCGCTTCTCGCGCGCGGCGAAGAGCTTCTTTCTTCCCGACTCGAGAAGGCGCGCGCATTCGTCCTCGCTCCTCCCGAGCTGCTCGGCCACGGCGCCGAGCGCGCGCGCGGCGTTCAGGTGCCAGTGCGCATTCTCGAAGTTGGGAGGACCGTCCAATCCGTAATGCGGCGCGAGCACCGCGTATTCGTCAGGTGAAAGCAGCGCCTGCACTTCCCCGGGCGTCCAGACGTAGAACTTGCCCTCCTCGTGCTCCGAATCCGCGTCGAGCGACGAGTAGTATCCGCCCTCCGGGGACTGCATCTCGCGCATCACCCACCCCGCGGTCTCCTCGGTCACACGCGCGAACAGCGGATTCTTCGTCGCGGTCCACGCATCGGAATACAGGCGCAAGAGCGGCCCGTTGTCGTAGAGCATCTTCTCGAAGTGCGGGATCCGCCACTCGGCATCCACGCTGTAGCGCGAGAACCCGCCCCCGATCTGGTCGTAGATTCCCCCGAGCGCCATGCGCTCGAGCGTATACGTGGCGACCCGCTCGGCCGCACCGTCGCCGCCAGAGGCCGAGCGCCGCAGGCAGAACTCGAGCTCCGCGGGGTGCGGGAATTTGGGCGCCCCGCCGAAGCCGCCGTAGCGCGAGTCGAAACTCGCCTTGAGGCTGCGCAGGGCCGCATCGATGGGCGCCGCCGTGAGCTCCGAGTGATGCGCGGGCGCGCCGGGGTGCATTCTCTCGAAGGTCGCGAGAATCGTCTCGTTCTGGCGGCCGATTTCATCGCGGTTCTCGCGGTAGATCTGCGCGACACGCTCGAGCAGCTGCGGAAACCCCGGCAGGTTGTAGCGCGGCTCCTTGGGGAAATACGTTCCGCCGAAAAAGGGCGCGCCGTCGGGCGTGAGGAACATGGTGAGCGGCCAGCCGCCGGGACGCTGCGCGAGCATCTGGTGCGCGAGCTGGTAGATCTGGTCGAGATCCGGCCGCTCCTCGCGGTCCACCTTCACGTTGACGAAGAGGCGATTCATCACCTCGGCTACCGCCGGATCCTCGAAGGATTCGTGCGCCATGACGTGGCACCAGTGGCAGGCGGAGTATCCGACCGACAGGAGGATCGGCTTGTCCTCCTCGCGCGCTCGGGCGAGCGCTTCCTCGCCCCAGGCGTGCCAGTCGACCGGATTGTGCGCGTGCTGCTGGAGATAGGGACTCGTTTCCCGGGCAAGACGATTGGGCATCATGGAGGACTGCAAGACTAGTGCAGCAGTGTAGCACTGCACCCCCTAGCGGGCACAGCGTACTAAACTAGGTCAACTACAAGGAGAACTCGCATGGATATCGATCGCGTGCGGCGCCATGCGCTGCTTGCACTCCTCGGTGCGGGGATCTTGCCGGGAGCGCTTCGATCGGCGCTGGCGCAGGCCAAGCAAGGCGTACGCACGGTTCAAGGCGAGCTGAGCATCAACGGCAAGCCCGCCGGGCCCGGGACTCCGGTACGCCCCGGCGATGCGATCGCAACCGGAAAAGGCGCGTATGCCACATTCGTGGTCGGCCAAGACGCATTCTTGGTGCGCGAAAGCACCCGTACCGAGCTGATCGGGAGCGGCCTGCTGGTGAGCGCCCTGCGGCTCGTGACGGGAAAACTGCTCGGCGTGTTCGCAAGTGGAGGCGAGCG
>DASPXL010000240.1:0-1709 GCA_035637375.1 Burkholderiales bacterium | reverse complement strand
ATAGCGGGCGGCCTGCGCCTGAACCAGCCCTATCCGGGCCTGCTCGTACTGGCGCTGCGCGTTGAAGAGCGCGAGATAGTTGGCGGCGCCGAATTGAAGCTGCATGCGCGTCACTTCGAGGCTTTCGCGCGCCGCGGCCTCGGCCTCCGCCTGCGCCTTCAGCGCGACCGCATCGAACTCGAGCGCGAGCAGCACGTCGGCCACGTTCTGGAACGCGCCGAGCACGGTCTGCCGGTACTGCGCGAAGGCCTGGTCGTAGGCGGCCACCGCGCCGCGCTTTCTCGCCTGGAGCTGGCCGGCGTGGAAGACCGGCTGCAGCAGGCTCGCGCCGATGTTCCACAGCTGCGTGCCTGGATCGAAAAGATTTCCGGCGCTGGTCGCGGCAGTGCCGTAGGACCCGCTTAAAGTCAGCTGCGGGAACATAAGCGCCTGGGCGACACCGATGCGCGCGTTGGTCTGGTGCAGGATCGCCTCGGCCGCGCGGATGTCGGGCCGCTGCCGCACCAGATCCGAGGGCACGCTCACCGGCAGGGTTTGCGGCAGCTGGAAAGCGGTGAGCTCCAGCTCGGGCAACGCTGCCTCGCCCGGAAGCTTGCCGATCAGCACCGCGAGCTGATTGCGGGTCTGCGCGAGCGCCTTCTCCAGCGGCGGCAGGTTCGCTCGCGTCTGTGCGAGCTGCGCCCGCTGCCCGAGCACGTCCGAGCGCGCGACGGCACCGAGGGCGAATTGCTTCTCCACGAGCTGCAGCTGGCGATCCTGCGCCTCGACGATCTCGCGCGTCGCGCGGACTTGCTCGCGCAGCGACGCTTCGCGAAAAGCGGTGGTCGCGATGTTCGACGTGAGCGACAGGTAGGCGGCCTCGATCTGGAAGCGCTGGAATTCGATCCCCGCCTCCAGCGCCTCGAGCTCGCGTCGCGCGCCGCCCGCGACGTCGATGGCGTAGGAGACGTTGACCGAGGCGTTGTACAGGTTGAAGACGTTGGTGGGAATCGACGGATTCCCGAATGTCGCGCCGGTAATGCGTTGCCGCTTCGCCCCCAGACTCGCGTCGACGCTCGGGTAGAGCACCGCGTACTGGGCGTTGAGATTCTCCTGCGCCTGGAGCAAGGCGGCCTGGGCGGCTTCGAGCGTCGGATGGCCGGCGAGCGCCGTCCGGATCAGCTCATCGAGCGCCGCAGAACCGAAGAGCTTCCACCAATCGGCGGAAATCTCCGCTCCCGCTTCGAAGCGCTGCGCCTCGCCGCCGCGCACCGCGGCCGCTTCGGTCCGCTCAGGCTGCGGCCTTTCGGTATAGGCGCCGGCGGCGGGCGCTTCCGGCGCCCGATAGTCGGGCCCCACCGCGCAGGCCGCGAGAAAAGCGGTCGTCCCGGCGATCGCAAAGCTTCGCGGCGTAACAAGCGCCGTCATTTCTTTTCCCTCGCATGCTTACCCTCTTCTTTCGGGCCGAGGCCGACGACGAGCGCACGGACCGCCTCCCGCAACTGGCGGTGCGCCTTGGCTTCGCCTCCGGAGCCTCCGTGGAAAAAATGGTCGCGCAAGGCCGTGTTGAAACTCACGGCGAGCATCAGGTCGGCGACCGTCTCGGGCACGGCGGCGGGCAGCACCCGCCCGAGTTGCTGCTCGGCGCGCAGATAGGCCGCGATCACGGAGGTCGTGCGCCCCGGACCCATCGAGCGCTCGTGCATCATGCCGCGCACGCGCGCAAGCAG
>DASPXL010000239.1:0-1612 GCA_035637375.1 Burkholderiales bacterium | reverse complement strand
CGCATCGTATCGTTCATCGGCGTGGGCGTGCTGATGCTCGTCATCGGATACCTCTCGCCGGTGCCGCCGAGGCTCGGCATGGAGAACCCGAAATGAGAGCCGCGATCCTTGCCGGCTTGTCGGGTTTGCTGGCTGGAAGCGCGTTTTGCGCCGAAAGCCCGTCCGGTTTCGCCTACGGCATCGCCATCCGCGCCGACGGCGGGGAAGCGCTGTATCGGCTCGAGCTTCCGCGCGCGGTCTATCGCGGCGCGGTCCGGCGGGACCTGGGCGACCTGCGCGTGTTCAACGGCGCGGCCGAGGTGGTTCCTCATGCGTTCCGTCCGCGGGCAACCGTCGAAACGCAAAAGCGCAAACCGGTCGCACTGCCCTTCTTTCCGTTGTACGGCGAAGACGCCAAGCAGCTCGATGGATTATCGCTTCGAGTCGAACGACGGCCCTCCGGCACCATCATCAAGCTCGATGAGCGCAGCGGCGCGCCAGCCTCGAAAAAGCTCCTCGCCTACCTTGTGGACGCAACCGCGCTGAAGGATCCGGTGCGCGCGTTGGAGCTCGAAGTGAAAAGCAGCGCCGCGTACGCGGCCAACGTGAGCGTCGAGGCGAGCGACGATCTTTCGGTCTGGCGCACGGTCGCAGCCCAAGCGCCGCTGTTGTTTCTGCAACACGGAGGCGCGAGCTTGGAACAACGGCGCATCGAGTTCGCGTCGCGCAAGCCGAAATACTTCCGCCTTACCTGGAGCGGCATGCCGCAGGGCGCCGCGCTTCGCGCGCTGCGCGCGGAACCCGGCGATGCGCGCGCCGACGTGGCGCGGCAGTGGGAAACGGTGGTAGGCCGCTCGGTCGCAGACAAGACCGGCGATTATGCTTTCGACACGCAGGGAGTGTTCCCGGCGGATCGCGTGCGTTTCGAGCTTCCCCAGGCCAACACGGTCGTCCAGGTACAGCTCTTTTCGCGCGCGCGCAGCGACGCGCCCTGGCGGCCGGTGACCCGGGGAACCGCATATCGTCTGCGCCGCGACTCGACCGAAGTATCCAGCCCGGATCTCTCGGTGAGCGAGAACGCGGACCGTTACTGGCTGCTCCGAGTGGACCAGAGGGGCGGAGGGCTCGGTGCGGGCGAGCCGAAGCTGCTGCTCGGCTGGATTCCGAACGAGATCGTGTGGGTGGCGCGGGGCAATCCGCCCTTCACTCTGGCATACGGCAGCCGCGACGCAAAACCGTCGGCGTATGTCATCGAATCGCTCGTCCCCGGTTACCGCGGCGACGCCGACTTCGACGCGAAGTTGGCGAGCACGGAACAAAGCTCGGCCGCGTCGGTGAAAGCCGTGGAAGCCGACGCGCCCACCGTTCTCGGCGGACAACGCGCTCTGGAAGAACAAATCGACGTCAAGCGTTGGACGCTCTGGGCATCGCTCGTAGCCGGAGTGGCCTTCCTGGGCTGGATGGCATGGAGGCTCTTGAAGCAGATGAACGCGGCAACCAAGCCCGGAGCTCGGGGACCCGATGCTCCCTCGTGACCGCGAGGGACCGTACGCCGTGCCGGCGCGCAAGGCTCGAGGATCCTGCATTCGATGAACCGATTCGCCTTCCTCGCGTTCCTGGTCGCGTACGGCAC
>DASPXL010000238.1:0-5378 GCA_035637375.1 Burkholderiales bacterium | reverse complement strand
ATCTTCGCGTGGATCGCGTTGAGCGCCGCCATGTCGAAGAAACCGCGGCCGATTCCCGACTGATTCGTCGCCACCACGACACGCCAGCTCTCCTGCGTCAGACGCGCAATCGCATCGAGGCTTCCAGGGATGGGCCGCCATTCGTCGGGGTCCTTGATGAAGTCGTCGCTGTCGAAATTGATGACGCCGTCGCGGTCGAGGATGACAAGCTTCATGTCCGTTTAACTTTGGAGCCGGGAAACATCAGCAATGCGAAGGAACAGATTTCCTAAGTCTCTGAGCAATGCCAGCCGATTGGCGCGTAAGTTGTCGTCATCTACCATAACCATCACCTTATCGAAGAAATCGTCCACAGTAGGACGCAGTGTTGCCAGTCGCTTCAGCGCCGCGGCATAGTCGTTCTCTCGAAGCAGAGGTTCGAGGTCGCCCATCGCCGATCCCAATTGGCGGTCAAGGGTGCGTTCTGCATCCTCGCGCAACAACGCAGAGTTTCTTGCAATCCCAGCGTCACGGCTTTGACGTGTTTCATAGCCATCAGCCCCCAGATGCAGATCCGGGAAAGCCTGGCGCAAGATATTCCGGATTCTCTTGTTTGCTGCGGACAACGCTAGTCCCTCTGGCAATGCGCGGAACCTTTTAACGGCGTCAAGTCGTGGCACTATCTGGTCCAGACGCGTTGGATTGACCGCGAGCACGGCGTCGATCTCATCAGGTGCGTAACCGCGTTCACGTAGGTACGGCCGAAGGCGATCCATAAGAAAAGCGTATAGATTCATACTGACATCACCCGATGTTTGGCCCGCGAAACCGTTCTGCGCCTTCTCGAATAGTTCCACAACATTAAGTGATAGCGACCTCTCGATGAGAATGCGTAGTACGCCCAGCGCGGCCCGGCGCAGCCCAAACGGGTCCTTGTCGCCGGTCGGGACTTGGCCGATCCTGAACAATCCGGCCAGCGTGTCGAGTTTGTCGGCCAGCGCTACCGCGGCACCCACATTGTCCTGCGGCAAGATGTCCCCCGCGAAACGCGGCAAGTAATGGGCCTCGATCGCATCGGCGGCCTGCACGGGTTCTTTGTCGTACAGGGCATAGTAGCGCCCCATGATTCCCTGGAGCTCGGGAAATTCCCCGACCATCTCGGTGAGCAGGTCGGCCTTTGACAGCCATGCTGCGCGCTCGGTAAGTGCGGGATCGGCACCGATCTCGCGTGCGATCGTTCCGGCGAGCAGCTGGATACGTTCGACGCGCTCGAGCTGACTTCCGAGCTTGCCGTGATAGACCACATCGGCGAGTTTGGGTACGCGCGTTTCCAGCCGCGTCTTGCGGTCTTGGTCGTAGAAAAACTTGGCGTCGGACAGCCGCGCCCTCAAGACACGCTCATTACCGCGAACAATTTCACGGGTATCGCCGCCCATGATGTTGGCGACGAGGAGAAAGCGAGGTAGCACCTTGCCGCTCTTGCGTTCGCGCAACGGCACGTATTTCTGGTGCTGTTGCATCGATAGGATCAGGCACTCCTGAGGAACCTCGAGGAAGCCCGGCGCGAATTCTCCCGCGTGCACTGTCGGCGACTCCACCAGCGCGGTGATCTCATCGAGCAGGGCGTCATGCGTCACGAGCTCGACTCCTTTGCCGGCGGTCCTGTCTAGGTCTTGGATGATTCTTGCCCGGCGTTTAGCGAAGGATGCCTCCACCTTGCCCGTTTCGCGTAGCTCTCGCTCGTATTGATCGGCATGCGTGAGGGCGATCGGCTTCGCCCCCAGAAACCGATGGCCGAAAGTCCGATTGGCGCTCTTCATCCCGAGCACATCTCCGGGGACAACACGCTTTCCGTGCATCATCACCAATCCATGAACGGGACGCACGAACTCGACGTCATGGGTGCCCCAGCGCATCACCTTGGATATCGGAAGTTTTTTCAACGCCCTTTGCACAATGCCGGCGAGGTGACGCTCCAGCGGCTCGCCCGCCTTCGTCGTGCGGAACAGGAAAAACTCGCCTTTCCCGTCCTTGACGCGCTGCAATGCATCGACCGCAACCCCGCACGATTTAGCAAATCCCAGCAAAGCCGGTGTGGGCTTGCCGTCCGAGCCGATACCCGCCGCCACGGGTAATTTTTTTTCTATGGGCGCTTCCCGTTGGATACCAAGGACATCGGATACTAGAACGGCAAGTCTTCGCGGCGTGGCCAAGACTTTGGCGGGGTCGTAAATTGGACCTTCAGTGAAGTAATCGGTTAACACCAATCCTTCATAAATTGACTCCGTAAACGCGCGTCCAAGTTGCACCAGCGATTTTGGCGGTAGCTCTTCGGTAAGGAGCTCGACGAGCAGCGTTTCCGTCTTAGGGCTCTTGGCGGCAGTCTTTTTCGGCATGGCTCAAGCCCGGGCTTCGGCTGGCGGGGGCCGCTTCACCATTGGAAACCCGAGCTTCTCGCGAGACTCGTAATAAGCCTGCGCGATCAGTCGCGCGAGCGTGCGTACGCGCGCGATATAAGCGGCGCGCTCGGTGACCGAGATCGCCCCGCGCGCGTCGAGCAGGTTGAAGGTGTGCGAGCACTTCAAGACCATCTCGTAGCCGGGCAAGGGCAGGCCCGCCTCGATCAGGCGCTTCGCCTGCGATTCGTAATCGTTGAATTGCGACAGAAGCCAGTCGGCGTCGCTCGCCTCGAAGTTGTATTTCGACTGCTCGACCTCGTTCTGATGATAGACGTCGCCGTAGGTGACGCCGTCAACCCACACCAGATCGAAGATGCTTTCCTTTCGCTGCAGGTACATCGCGAGGCGCTCCAGGCCGTAGGTGAGCTCGCCCAGCACCGGCTTGCAGTCGAGCCCGCCGACCTGCTGGAAGTAAGTGAACTGGGTCACCTCCATGCCGTTCAACCATACTTCCCAGCCCAGGCCCCACGCGCCGAGCGTCGGTGATTCCCAGTCGTCCTCGACGAAGCGGATGTCGTTCTTGCGCAGGTCGATGCCGAGCGCTTTGAGCGAGCCGAGATAGAGATCCTGGAGATCCTCGGGCGAAGGCTTGAGCACCACCTGGTACTGGTAGTAGTGCTGCAGGCGGTTGGGGTTGTCGCCGTAGCGCCCGTCCTTCGGGCGGCGGGACGGTTGCACGTACGCGGCTTTCCAGGGCTCCGGGCCGATCGCGCGCAGAAAAGTCGCGGTGTGAAACGTTCCCGCGCCCATCTCCATGTCGTAGGGCTGCAGCAGCACGCAGCCCTTGGCGCCCCAGTAACTCTGCAGCTCGAGGATCAGTTCCTGGAAGGTGAGCATGGGCACGCGGCGGCTGCGAAGGATTCTACCGGCTTTCCCCGGTCCGACCAACGATGCGCAGACGGCGGAGTACGAGCGCCGCGACGAGCGCAAGGCACGCGAGCACGATCGGGTAGTTTCCAAAGCGAACGTAAGGCGAGGCGCCGCCGTAGCCCTGCACTTCGCCGCTCAGCACGCCCTCGGTGAACTGCGGCAATCTCGCGACGACGTTGCCGCGAGGACCGATGATCGCGGTCACTCCGGTATTGGTCGCGCGCAGCATGGTGCGCCCGGTCTCGAGCGCGCGCATGCGGGAGATCTGCAGGTGTTGGCTCGGGGCGAGCGAATCGCCGAACCAGGCGACGTTGGAAACATTCACGAGGAGCGTCGCCTGCGGCAGTTGTCGGATGATCTCCTCGCCAAAAGCGTCCTCCCAGCAGATGTTCGGCGCGACGAGCTGTCCGCCGAGCGCGAGCGGCCTTGGATTTTCCGGGCCCCGGGAGAAATCCGACAGCGGGACCGCGAGCGTCCTCACCATCCAGCTCAAGCCCCAAGGCACGAATTCGCCGAAAGGGACCAGATGCGACTTGTCGTAGCGCTGCGCAGGCGAAACGCCCACGCTGACCAGGCTGTTGAAATAGCGTCCGTCCGGATCCCGGATCGGCACGCCGACGAGGAGGTCTGCTCGACGCGCGGCGGCGGCTCGCTCGATGTCCTGCAGGTAGAACGGGTCGACCGCGTCGAGAAACCGCGGAATGGCGGTCTCGGGCAGCACGATCAACTGCGCGCGGCTCGCTTCGATCAGCCGCTTGTAGGTCGCGAGCGTCGCCGCATAGCGATCCGCCCGGAACTTGAGGTCCTGGGGGATGTTTCCCTGGAGCAGCGCAACCTGGAAGGGCGCGCCCTGCGGCGAAGTCCAGGCGATCTGTTTCAGCAGCTGTCCGAGCCCGAACGCGAATACGAGCGCGACGCCGCCCGCGATGCGGGCCTTCCCGGAGCCGGAAACGACGACGCCGAGAAGCCCCGCACAGAGCGCAACGGCGAACGACACGCCGTAGACCCCGACGACGGGGACGAAGCCCGCGAGCGGCGAATCCGCCTGGCTGTAGCCGACGGCGAGCCAGGGGACGCCGGTGAAGATCCAGCCGCGCAACCATTCGAAGAGCGTCCACAAGGCGGGGAACGCGAGCAGGGCGGCGGCGAGCGGGCCGAGTTGCAGGCGCGCGAGGCTCCAGCCGGCAGCCGCCGGATACAGAGCGAGGATCGCGCAAAAGGCGAACGCGCCGATCGCCGCGAGCGGCGCCGGCATCGAGCCGAAATCGTGCAGGCTGACGTACACCCAGGACACGCCTGCGCCGAAAAGGCCCGCGCCGAAGGCGAAGCCGATCCGGAACGCGACTCGCGGCGTCGCCGCGCTGCGCCACAGGAACAGCAGGCCTGCGAGGGTCGCGAACGGCAGCGGGAAAGCGGCGAGCGGAGCAAAGCCGGCGACGCTCAACGCGCCTGCCGCAAGGGCCGCGACCATCGCGGCGCGCGGCGATCGGAGGAAGGCCTTCAAGCCTTGCCCGGCGGCCGCTGCACCTGGAGGACGTGCAGCCTGCGGCTGTCGCCCCGAAGCACCTGGAAGCGCAGGCCGCCGACGGTGATCACCTCGCCGCGCTTCGGCAGGCGTCCTAAGCGGTGCAGCACCAGCCCGCCCACGGTGTCGAAGTCGGTGTCGGAGAACTGGGTGCCGAAGACCTTGTTGAAGTCGGCGATCTCGGTCTGCGCCTTGACGCGGTAATACCCGCTCTGCTCGCGCACGATGTTGTCCTCGGACTCGTCGAAGTCGTATTCGTCCTCGATGTCGCCGACGATCTGCTCGAGCACGTCCTCGATCGTCACCAGGCCCGCCACGCCGCCGTACTCGTCGACGACGACCGCCATGTGGTTGCGGTTGGCGCGGAACTCGCGCAGCAGCACGTTCAGGCGCTTGGACTCGGGCACGAACACCGCGGGCCTCAGCATGTCGCGCAGGTTGAACTCCTCCTCGCCCGCGTAGTAGCGCAGCAGGTCCTTGGCGAGCAGGATGCCGATGGCGTCGTCGCGGTTCCTGTCGATCACCGGAAAGCGCGAGTGCGCGGT
>DASPXL010000237.1:0-6044 GCA_035637375.1 Burkholderiales bacterium | reverse complement strand
GACTCGTTCCCCGTTGACAAAGAAATCCCGGCCCCGGAACAGCATCCTCGTGCGCAGATCGAGACGAAGGCCCCGAGTGCTGCAGAGCGCGGCAAATCGTGCCGGCGAATGCGGACTGCGAGGCCGCGAAAACACCACCTGCGGCTTGGGCGCGGACAGGTACTCGCCGAGAAAACGCGCGACGTCCTGCCGGTGCCAGCGGATCCTCCGGGCTACCGCGGCGGCCTGCTGCACCATCTTTTGCGGAATTTCAGCCGGGTGGCGCTGGGGTTTGAGCCCCGGGTCCGCGTACTGACCGTCGAAGGCGACCCGATCCTGCAGGAACGCGAGGAACTCGCGGGCCGTGTCCCCGTGCGACGGCGCCCGGAAACCGATCGAGTAGGTGAAGCAGGGCGCCAGCGCGACGCCCTCGTGCGCCCAGCCCGGCGGCAGATAGAGCATGTCCCCCGGATCCAGCAGCCATTCCGATTCCGGACGAAAGTTGCGCAGTATTTTCAGCGGAGCCGCCGGGTCGAGCACCGGGTTGCGCGGTTTGCCTGCGCGCCACCGGCGCCTGCCCGGCCCTTGCAGGAGAAACACGTCATGGGAGTCGAAGTGCGGGCCGACGCCTCCGCCGGGCGCGGCATGGCTCACCATGACATCGTCGAGCCGCGCATAGGGAAGGAAGCGGAACCGCCGCAACAGCGCGTCCGCGGCGGACAGCTCGAGATTCAGCCCTTGCACCAGAAGGGTCCACCCGGTCCTGGGCAGGCGTGCCAATTCGGTGCGCGAGAACGGTCCCTCGCGCAGGTGCCAGGCGCCGCTCGCGCGCCACACGAGTCGCGATTCGATGTCGTTGCGCATCGCGAGCGCAAACAATTCAGGCGCTTGCACCACGCCCTTAAAGTCGGGAATCGCGTTGCGGACGAGCAGCGGCTTCCTTTGCCAGAATTGCGACAGGAATCTTTTCGCATTCAGGCCGCCGAGCAGTTGCATTCTCATCGCCGCGATTATAGGCTGTTGCTGCCTTCGAACCGGCAAGGAAACCCTTGGCTCTCGTAAACGAAGCGTCGCTCGAAGCCACCGCGCGCCCGCCTGAGGGTCTGCAGGCGGGGCAGGCGGCGCCGCTTTTCTCGCTTCCGGACGCCGACATGGAAACCGTGGACCTCGCGCAGTTCCGCGGCAGGAAAAGCGTCGTGCTCTATTTTTACCCCAAGGACGGCACGCCGAGCTGCACGCTGCTCGCCACCGATTTCTCCGACCACGAGGACGAGTTTGCGCGCCAGGACTGCGTGGTGCTCGGGGTGAGCCCGGACGATTGCCTGCGTCACGCCGATTTCCGGGACCAGCACGGCGTTTCGATCCGGCTGCTTGCCGACCCCGAGGGCGAAGTCTGCCGCAAGTACGGCGTGGTACACGAGAAAGAGGCCAGCGGGTCCAGGAAATCCGGCATCACGCGCTCCACTTTCATCATCGACAAGGCGGGCACGGTCACGCACGTGTTCTACGGCGTCAATCCCCGCGGCCACGCCGCCGAGGTGCTGGGCCTCGTCAAATCGCTGCGTTAGCTTCGAGCCGGGCTCAGGGCCCGTCCGGGCGCTTTGCACATCGCGAAAAACACCGTCGTCTCGCTCGAGGTCGAGCTGTCCGACATCTGGGGCAATGCGATCCAGCGCTCCGGGGAGCCGGTGCAGTATTTGCACGGCGGCTACGGCAATATTTTTCCGGCGGCCGAGGCGGCGCTCGAGAGCAAGGGGGTCAAGGACCGCGTCGAAGTGCGCCTTGAGCCGGAAGAAGCATTCGGCGACTACGACGAGAATCTTCTCCGGGTCGAGCCGCGCAGCCGCTTTCCCGAGACGCTCGAGGTGGGAATGCACTTCGAGGGCAGCGTGGTGGGCGACGACGAAGATCGGGTTTTTACGGTGACCGATATGGCCGAGGACAAGGTGGTCCTAGACGCCAACCATCCGCTTGCCGGCATGGCGATCAAATTCTCCTGCACGGTGGTCGGCGTGCGCCCGGCGACCGAAGCCGAGATCCGCAACGGCGCGACCGACGACCCCGAGTCGGTGATCCTGCGTATTCTTCCCTGATTTCTCCCAGAAGCGTCGCAAGGCGTTTTCGCCTATCATTGGGCGCATGTCGGGCATGCTGGGTGTCATCTCGTACAGTCTCGGGACCATCGTCGGTCTCGTCCTGGTCGCGTTTCTGGTGATCGTGTTCATCCAGGACATCACGCAGAAGAAGCACACCGTCCTGCGCAACTATCCGGTCATCGGGCACCTGCGTTATTTCCTGGAGAAGCAGGGCGAGTACTTCCGGCAGTACTTCTTCCTGAACGACCGCGAAGAGCTGCCCTTCAATCGCGCCACGCGCGGCTGGGTATACCGCCTCGCCAAGGCCGAGGGCGGGGTGATCGGCTTCGGCTCGACCAACAACACCAACGAGCCGGGCTCGATCCTGTTCGTCAATCATCCGTATCCCGTGCTCGAGGAGGACCGGCTGCCCACCCCGCCGCTCACGATCGGCGAGGGCTTCTGCAAGGAACCGTTCCTCGCGAGGTCGGTCGTGAACATCAGCGGAATGAGCTTCGGGGCGATCTCGGAGCCCGCGGTGCGCGCGCTCTCGCGCGGCGCGGCGCTCGCCGGCTGCTGGATGGACACGGGCGAGGGCGGGCTCTCGCCGTTCCATCTCGAGGGCGACTGCGACATCGTCATGCAGATCGGCACCGCCAACTACGGCGCTCGCGATCGCGATGGAAATTTCTCGGCTGAGAAGGCGAAGGATCTCGCCGCCCGTCCCCAGGTGAAGGCGTTCGAGATCAAGCTTTCGCAGGGCGCGAAGCCCGGCAAGGGCGGGGTGCTGCCGGCCGCCAAGGTCACCGAGCAGATCGCCGGGATCCGCGGCATCCCGCCGCACCATGATTCGATCAGCCCGAACCGCCACCGCGACGTCGCCAACGTCAACCAGCTGCTCGACAAGATCGCGTTCATCCGCGAGCTCACCGGCAAGCCGGTGGGCGTCAAGACCGCGATCGGCGGCTGGCAGTTCGTCAACGAGCTGTGCGAGGCGGTCAATCGCCGCGGCCCGGAATACGCGCCGGACTTTCTCACGATCGACGGCGGCGAGGGCGGCTCGGGCGCCGCTCCCCAGGCGCTCATGGACCATATGGCGCTTCCCATAGCCGAAGCGTTGCCCAGGGTCGTCGATTCGCTGATCGAGTCGGGACTGAGAAGCCGCGTGCGCGTCATTGCCGCGGGCAGGCTCGTCACCTCGGCGCGGGCGGCGTGGGCGCTGTGCGTCGGCGCCGATTTCGTCAACACCGCGCGCGGATTCATGTTCTCCCTCGGCTGCATCCAGGCCTTGCGCTGCCACCAGAACACCTGTCCGACGGGGGTCACGACGCACAACCCCAGGCTGCAGCGGGGCCTCGTGGTCGAGGAAAAATTCCAGCGCGTTGCGAATTACGCGCTCGGCATGAACAAGGAGATCGACATGATCGCGCATTGCTGCGGCTGCCGCCACGCGCGCGAGCTCAGGCGCGAGCACGTGCGCATCGTCCAGACCGCGGGCCACAGCGTCGCGCTCAACATCATGTATCCGTATCCCGAGCCGAACGCCAAGCGCAAGGCCGCCTGATTCCGGAAATACGGCCTCGCGCACCCCACAAACCGGCCCCGGCGCCGGTATTTTTTCACAATTTCGCCGACCGGCAAACTTGGAACCGCGTCGATGTGCTAGATTAATCGCCGTTACCCCCACTGTGGAGAACACGATGAACTTGAAACGCAGCCTAGTCTTCGTATCCCTCCTTGGCGCATCCCTGCCCGCTGCCGCGGGAAACATCAATCAGGTTCAGACTCTCAACCAGACCCAGTTTCGCGAGTTGTCCGAAGACCTCGGGGCGGCGCTGTCGTACAAGCCACTGACGCCCACTGCGCCGCTCGGCATCACGGGCTTTGATCTGGGCATTGCGGCGACCGTTACGAAACTCCAGCATGGCGACGTATTCACAAAGGCCGGCGCGGGCGACATCTCCGATGTGATCGTGCCGTCGCTGCGCTTGAACAAGGGTCTGCCGTTCGGCATCGACGTCGGCGTCATGTACAGTGCGGTCCCGACCTCCAACATCCGGCTGTTCGGCGGCGAGCTGCGTTATGCGATCGTTTCCGGAGGCACGGCGACACCGGCGATCGGCATCCGCGGAAGCTACACCAAGCTCTCCGGCGTGGATCAGCTCGAATTCAATACCCGGGGCGTCGACCTTTCGATCTCGAAGGGCTTTCTCATGTTTACGCCCTACGGCGGAATCGGCAAGGTATGGGTGGATAGCACCCCTGTCGGCACTGGCGCCGCGACGGGGCGGACGAAGGAGTCCTTCTCGGTCAACAAGGTTTTTGTGGGACTCAACATGAATTTCGGCCTGACGAATCTTGCATTCGAAGCGGACAAGACGGGCGACGCCAGCAGCTTCGGCGCGAAGCTCGGGTTCAGGTTCTGAGCTTCAATCTCCCGCGCTGCGGTTGAGGAGCGCGCGCGCCCGGTCGATGACTTCGCTCGCGGTGATGCCCACGGGGCCGAAGCCCGATGCGACGAGCGCGTCGGCGGCGGCTCCGTGCAGATAGGTTCCCGCAAGAAGCGCCCGCAGGGGCTCAGCGTTCTGGGCGCACAGCGCCGCGATTATCCCGCTCAGCGCGTCGCCCATCCCGGCCGAGGCCATTCCCGGGTTGCCTGAAGAGTTGATCCAGAATTTCCCGTCCGGCGCGGCGATCACGCTGCCGTTGCCTTTCAGCACCACAAGACTCCGGTAACGCTTCGCGATCGTCCTTGCGGAGGTGACGCGGTCGGCCTGCACCTCGCGCGGCGTCTCGCCGAGCAGACGTGCCGCTTCCGCGGGGTGGGGCGTCATGATCGCAGGCGCGGCGCGCTTGTCGAGCGCCAGGGCGAGCTGCCGGTTCTCCGCGATCAGATTCAACGCGTCGGCGTCGAGCACAAGCGGCACCGGCGCGGCGAGCGCGGCGCGGAGCAGCTTCCGCCCCGAGTCGGTCTTGCCCATTCCCGGCCCGGCGACGAGAACGTCGACGAGCCCCTTCTCGAGCAACTCTTCGGGCTTGCGCAGCATCAGCTCGGGCTGCGCGTAGTCCACGTCAGGCGGCCGCGGCGTGAGCAAGCCCAAATAAACGCGTCCGGCGCCGCATTTCAGCGCGGCGCGGCCGGCGATGACCGCGGCGCCGACCATTCCCGCGGCTCCGCCCAGGACGCCCACGCTGCCGGCCTGCCCTTTGTGGAAATTCCTGGGCCGCGGCCCGACCGCGCCGGCAAGAATCGATTCGTCGAGCAGCTCTCCTTCCGGTTCGAGCAGCCGGGCGGGATCGAGCCCGAGCGTGTCGACTTTCAATTCGCCGCAGTGATCCGGGCCATCGAGCGTGAGCAGGCCGGGCTTGTAGGCGATAAACGTGATCGTGTGGCTCGCGCGCACCGCGCAGCCCATGACCGCGCCGGTATCGGCGTTGATCCCGCTCGGGATGTCGAGCGAGAGAATGGGAACGCCGAGCAAGCTGAGGCGCCCGACCAGTGCCGCTTGCGCTCCGGCAAGCGGCCGCTTGAGCCCGATCCCGAACAGGCCGTCTACGGCGAGATCGAAGCGCGGGTCCTTCGGAATGTCATCGAGAAGCGTCCCGCCCGCGGCTTCCCATTTTCCGAGCGCGGCTTGCGCGTCCTCCGGCAACTTATCGCGCTCGCCCGCGAAGACGACGGCGACGCGAAAGAATGCGCGCTTGAGATGCGCCGCGACTTCGAGCGCGTCGCCGCCGTTGTTGCCCGGCCCCGCGACGACGAGCACGTCCTTGGTCTTGTCGCCGCAGAGCGCTCGCGCGTATTCGGCCGCGGCCGCGCCGGCGCGTTCCATGAGCGTGGGATTCGGGGACGCGGCGCCCGCCAGCGCCTCGAGCTCGCGCATCGCGGACGTGGTGTAGATCGGGGAAGCGGCCATGTCGCGCTCAATGATAGCGTGGCGGCGCGTATGCCGCGCTCAGCCCAGCCTGAACATCCGGCCGGGCAGGAAG
>DASPXL010000236.1:0-5343 GCA_035637375.1 Burkholderiales bacterium | reverse complement strand
CTCGAAGCCGCCGGAGCGCGCCGCGAGCCTTGAGCCAAACGAGCGCGACGGGCGGTGTGCCTCTTTTTCCGCCAAGCTGCTAGCATGTCCGCGTGAGTCAAACCCACTTCGGATACCACAACGTCGGCGAAGCCGAAAAGGCAGCCCGCGTGGCCGGCGTTTTTTCCTCGGTTGCGGCCAAGTACGACCTGATGAACGACCTGATGTCGGCAGGGCTGCACCGGCTCTGGAAAGCCTTCGCCGTGGCGCTCGCCCGCGTGCGCGAGGGCGAGCGGGTGCTCGATGTCGCCGCCGGATCGGGCGATCTGGCGCTCGAATTCTCGAGGCGCGCCGGAGCGAGCGGAGAAGTGTGGCTCACCGACGTCAACCGCGCGATGCTGGAGCGCGGGCGCGATCGCCTCCTCGACCGCGGCCGGCCGCTCCCCGCGGTGCAGTGCGACGCGGAGCGGCTGCCGTTTCCTTCGGACTATTTCGACTGCGTGAGCGTCGCCTTCGGGCTGCGCAACATGACGCGCAAGGACGCGGCGCTCGCCGAGATGCGGCGCGTGCTCAAACCCGGGGGAAGGCTCCTCGTGCTCGAGTTCTCGCGCGTGTGGCGGCCGCTCGCCAAGGCCTACGACTGGTATTCGTTCAAGGTGCTGCCGTGGCTCGGCAAGACGGTGGCGGGCGACGAGGCCGCCTATCGCTACCTCGCCGAATCGATCCGCATGCACCCCGACCAAGCGACCTTGGCCGGCATGCTCGAACGGGCGGGGCTCGAGAACGTCGAATATTTCAACCTGAGCGCCGGTATCGCCGCGTTGCATCGCGGCTACAAATTCTAGAGCCGAAGGGAAAGCCATGAGAGAACTCACCGTCTCGCTGTTCGTGCTGGTGCTCGGTGCGGGCCTATTGTCGGATGACGCCGAGGCGGCGCGGCTCGGGGGCGGCCGCAGTCTCGGAGCGCAGCGCCAGATCACCACGCCCCCGAAACAGGCGGCTCCCCCGACGCAGCAGCCGACCCCACAGCCTTCGGGCGGGAGTCGTTGGCTCGCCCCCCTTGCCGGGCTCGCGGCGGGGCTGGGCCTGGGCTGGCTGTTCGCGCAGGGAGGTTTCGCGGAAGTGGTCGGCGCTCTCCTCATGGCCCTCCTTGCCGGCGCCGCGGTGTTCGCCTTCATGCGCATCCTGCCAAGACAGCAGGGGCCCCGGGCGCGCTACGCCGGTTTGAGCGGCGAGACGGCGGCTGCGCAGCCGCCGTCGCAACTGCACGGCGACGCCGGGGAGGAAGCGGAGTCCCGCAATCGGTTCGCCGCCGGCGTCCCGGCGGGATTCGATGTCGAGCGTTTCCTGAACGAGGCGAAGCGCAATTTCGTGCGCCTGCAGGAAGCCAACGACCGCGGCGACCTCGCGCTGCTTCGCGAAGTGACGACCGGCGAACTGTTCGACGCGCTCAAGGACGACCTTGCCTCGCACCCGGGGTCCCAAACCGACGTGGTGACGCTGAATGCCGCGCTTCTGGAGCTCGTCACCGAAGGCGGGCTGCATTGGGCGAGCGTGCGCTTCTCCGGCTCGATCCGCGAACAGGCGGGCGCACCGGCCGCGCCGTTCGAAGAGATCTGGAACCTGCAGAAGCCCGCGGACGGTTCCTCGGGCTGGCTGCTCGCCGGGATACAGCAGCTGAGCTGACCGGGTCGCAGGGCGCGCCGCCCGAAAACTCCATGATCGAGCGCGGCGCCCGCGCAGGGCTGAACCATCTTCTGCTGCAGCAGCCGTGGGCGGCCGAGCGGCTCAGGGCCTTCGCGGGTCAAAGCGTGGAATTCCGCTGCCCGCCTTTTCCGGATCTGCGCCTGAGGATCCTGGACGGCGGCCTCATCGATCGGGCACATGAGGAAGCCGCGAGCGCGCTCGTCGTAAAGCTCAAACCCGGCGCACTGCCTTTCCTCCTCGCTCGCGACGAGGCCGCCCTGAAAGAAGTCGAAATCGAAGGCTCGGCGGATCTCGCGAGCACCGTGCAGTACCTGTTTCGCCACCTCGTCTGGGACATCGAAGAGGATCTTTCCAGGTTTTTCGGCGACGTCCTCGCCCATCGCCTCGTGTCCCAGGGCAAGGCCTTCGCGGACTGGCAGCGCGAGGCCGCGACGCGTCTCGCGGAGAACCTGGTGGAGTACTGGACCGAGGAGCAGGTGCTCCTCGCGCGGCCGGCCGACGTGGAGAAGTTCTGCCGCGACGTCGACACGCTGCGCGACGACGCGGCCCGCCTGGAAAAACGCATAGAGCGCCTTGCCGGTCCACGCAAGACCTGAGTCCCGCTCGGGGGTTCGCGCCGGCCGGTTCTGGTAAATTGGCCGCTCGAACCCGACGCCGGTCTCCACGCCTTTGCTTCGACTCGCGAAAATACTCTGGATAGCCTTGCGCTTCGGCCTTGACGAGTTCGCGCTCGCCTCGGGGAGCGGGCTCGCTCGCGCGCTGAACGCGCTGCTTTTTTTCCGCTCGCTGCGCGAGCCCCGCGGCGCGCGGCTGCGCCGGGCGCTGGAAGCGCTCGGCCCCATCTTCGTCAAGTTCGGCCAGGTGCTCTCGACGCGCCGCGACCTGGTCCCGGCGGACCTCGCCGACGAGCTGGCGAAACTCCAGGACCGGGTGCCGCCGTTTCCAGCGGAACTCGCGGCAGCGGAGGTCGAGCGCGCCTTCGGCAAGCCGGTCGGGGAGCTGTTCGAGCGGTTCGAGCCCCAGCCTGTCGCGAGCGCCTCGGTCGCGCAGGTGCATCTCGCGGTGCTTCCCGGAGGGACCGAGGCGGCAGTGAAGATCCTGCGGCCGGGGATGCTCCCGGTGATCGTGGAGGATCTTGCGCTGCTCGACGCCGGCGCGGGCCTCGTCGAGCGCTTCTGGGCCGACGGCAAGCGCTTGAAGCCGCATGAAGTCGTGGCCGAATTCGCCCGGCATCTGTTCGACGAGCTCGATCTCATGCGCGAGGCCGCGAACGCGAGCCAATTGCGCCGCAATTTTCCGGACTCGCCGCTGCTCGTCGTGCCGGAGGTCTACTGGGACTGGTGCTCGAGCACCGTCATGACCATGCAGAGGATGCGCGGCACCCCGGTGAGCCAGGTCGCGGAGCTGCGCCGGCAGGGTGTGGACATCCCGAAGCTCGCGCGCACCGGGGTCGAGATTTTCTTCACCCAGGTGTTCCGCGACGGCTTCTTCCACGCCGACATGCACCCGGGAAACATCCTCGTCACGCCCGAGGGCCGCTACGTCGCGCTCGACTTCGGCATCATGGGCACGCTCACCGAGATCGACAAGCAGTACCTCGCGCAGAATTTCCTCGCTTTTTTCCAGCGCGACTACCGGCGCGTGGCGCAGGCGCACCTTGAAGCCGGCTGGGTGCCCTCCGACACGCGCGTCGACGAGTTCGAGAGCGCGATCCGCGCGGTGTGCGAGCCGATCTTCGACCGGCCGCTCAAGGAGATCTCTTTCGGGCGCGTATTGCTGCAGCTGTTCCAGGCCTCGCGCCGCTTCAACGTCGAGATCCAGCCGCAGCTCGTCATGCTGCAGAAGACGCTCCTCAATATCGAAGGGCTCGGGCGCCAGCTCGATCCGGACCTCGACCTGTGGACGACTGCGAAACCTTTTCTGGAGAAATGGATGCGGGAGCAGCTTGGACTGAAGGGGCTGCTGCGTGCCGTTCGCAACGAAGCCCCGCGCTGGGCGACGATGCTGCCTCAGCTGCCGCGCCTCTTGCATCGCGCGCTCGCGGGAGATCGCGTGGAAAGGATCGAGGGAATGCTGGGCGAGCTGCTCGTGCTGGAACGGCGCCGCAACCGGATGATCGGCGTTGCGGTCGCGCTGCTTGCGCTGGCGCTGATTCTGGCCGCAGCCCTCTCCCTCGCGTGAACGCGGCGCGCTCCGGTCTATAATCCGCGCCATGCTGATCGCATCCGTCGTACTTTATCTGCTCGTCACGATCGCGATCGGCCTGTGGGCGGCGATGCGGGTGAAAAACTCGAAGGACTACGTCGTCGCCGGCCGCGGCCTGCCTCTCTACATGAACACGGCGACGGTCTTCGCCACCTGGTTCGGCGCCGAAAGCGTGCTCTCCGTTTCGGTCGAGTTCTCCAAGAGCGGGCTGGGCGGCATCATCGCCGATCCCTTCGGCTCGTCCGTCTGCCTGGTCATCGTCGCGCTTCTCTTCGCGCGCGCCTTCTACCGCATGGACCTGCTCACCATCGGTGACTTCTACCGCAAGCGCTATGGCCGCGCCATGGAGCTCGGCACCAGCGTGATCATCGCCGTCTCCTATCTCGGCTGGACCGCGGCGCAGCTGACAGCGCTCGGCCTGGTTTTCTCGACCCTGACGAACGGCGCCATCTCGCTCGAGACCGGAATCGTCATCAGCGGTGCCGTCGTCCTCGCCTACACCATCTGGGGCGGGATGTGGTCCGTGGCCATGACCGATCTCTTCCAGTCGGTGATGATCATCGTCGGCCTCGGGGTCATCGCCTGGTTCGTCGGCGAAATGGCGGGCGGGCCCGGAAAGATCATCGCCGCGGCCGCCGAGGCGGGAAAGTTCGAGTTCTGGCCCAAGGGCGGCACCAAGGAATGGCTCGCCTTCACCACCGCGTTCCTCACGCTGGCGATCGGCTCGATCCCGCAGCAGGACATCTTCCAGCGCGTCACCTCCGCGAAGGACGAGAGGACCGCGATCGCCGGCAGCCTGCTCGGCGGAGTCGTTTACTTCACCTTCGTGTTCGTGCCCGTCTACATCGTCTGCGCCGGGCTCCTCATCGACCCCTCCCTCGGACAGTTGCTGTCCGCGGAAGACGCCCGCGAGACGCAGCGTATCCTTCCCGAGTTCATCCTCGGCCGCACTCCCATGTGGATACAGGTGCTCTTCTTCGGCGCGCTGCTGTCGGCGATCCTGTCGACGGCGAGCGGGGCGATCATCGCCCCGACCTCGCTGTGCACGGAAAACATCATCCGTCCGCTCTATCCGAACATGAGCGACCGCCAGTTCCTCCTCACGCTGCGCGTCGTCCTGGTGTCCTTCACCTGCGCCGCCCTGGTATTCGCCCTGCGCTCGAAGCAGACGATGTACGACATGGTGCAGAACGCTTACACCGTGACGCTGGTGGCCGCGCTGGTGCCGCTCGCGGCGGGAATTTTCTGGAAGAGAGCGAACAATACGGGCGCGATCCTGTCCGCAGTGTTCGGGCTCGTCGCCTGGCTGATCGCGGCTTTCATCGCGGCGGACGCCGTCGTGCCGCCGACGCTGGTCGGCCTCGCGTTCTCCATCCTAGGCATGGTCCTCGGCGCTATCGTGCCAAGCGCCGCGCCGCAGGCGCATCGCCACCGCGCCTCCCGTTAGTCCGC
>DASPXL010000235.1:0-6858 GCA_035637375.1 Burkholderiales bacterium | reverse complement strand
ATGCGCTCGCGCATCCGCCCGAGCTCCTGTTCCCACAAGCTGCGCAGCTCGGGCGCGGCCAGAACCGTCGCGGCGATTTGGCCGCCATGCGTGGGCGGATTGGAGTAGTTCGTGCGCACCAGGCGCTTCAGCTGGGACAGCACCCGTTCGGCCTCGTCGCTCGTTTCGGCGACCACGGAAAGCGAGCCCACCCGCTCGCCGTACAGCGAAAGCGACTTGGAGAACGAACTCGACACGAATAACGGCATCCCGGCCCGGACGAACTGCCGGACCGCGGCGGCGTCGGCCTCCAGCCCGTCGCCGAATCCCTGGTAGGCGATGTCGAGGAACGGGATAAGGCCGCGCGAGACCACCGAGTCGATGATCGCAGTCCATTGCCCGGGAGAAAGATCAACGCCGGTGGGATTGTGGCAGCAGGCGTGGAGCACGACGATCGAGCCCGCGGGCATCGCGCGAAGGGCGGCGACCATGGCTTCGAAGTCGAGCCCGTGGGTTCTCGCGTCGTAGTACGGGTAGGCGTGGACCGTGAAACCGGCGTTCTCGAAGAGGCCGCGGTGGTTCTCCCAGCTCGGGTCGCTGATCCACGCCTGGGCTTCGGGCGCGATGCGCCGGAGAAAATCCGCGCCGATCTTCAAGCCCCCGGTTCCGCCGAGCGCCTGCACCGTGATGATGCGGCCCTCCTTGAGGGCGGAGGAGTCCGCGCCGAATACCAGTTCGCGGACGGCGCGGTCATAGGCGGGCAGGCCGTCGATCGGCAGGTAGTTTCGCGGGGCCGCCTGCCCGACGAGCTGACGCTCGGCGCGGCGCACGCACTCAAGGAGCGGCACCTCGCCTTCGTCGTCATAGTAGACGCCGACCCCGAGATTCACCTTCTTCGGATTCCGGTCGGCGTTGAACGCCTCGGTGAGCCCGAGGATGGGGTCGCGGGGAGCCATCTGTATTCCGGAGAGCAACGAGGGTGAGTGCGGGGCGTTCATCGTGCTAGACTAAAAAATTTCACGTTCCCCGATTGTACCTGTGATCGTTGCGTTTCCCAACAGTCCTTTCCGGCTCGCCCAGGCGTTTCCTCCCGCCGGCGACCAGCCCGAGGCGATCGAGAAGCTCGTCGAAGGCGTCCGGGACGGACTTTCGTACCAGACGCTGCTCGGCGTCACCGGCTCGGGGAAGACCTTCACCATGGCGAACGTAATCGCGCGCCTCGGGCGGCCGGCGCTCGTCCTCGCGCCCAACAAGACGCTCGCCGCCCAGCTCTACTCCGAGATGCGCGAGTCCTTTCCCGAGAACGCCGTCGAGTATTTTGTCTCCTACTACGACTACTACCAGCCCGAGGCCTACGTTCCGTCGCGCGACCTCTACATCGAGAAGGACTCGAGCATCAACGAGCACATCGAGCAGATGCGCCTGTCGGCGACGAAGTCGCTGCTGGAGCGCAAGGATGCGGTGATCGTCGCGACGGTGTCCTGCATCTACGGCATCGGCGACCCGGTCGACTACCACGGCATGATCCTGCATGTGCGCGAAAAGGAGCGGATGTCCCAGCGCGACGTGATCGCGCGCCTCGCGGCGATGCAGTACGAAAGAAACGAGCTCGAGTTCAAGCGCGGCACCTTCCGCGTGCGCGGCGACGTGCTCGACGTGTTCCCCGCCGAAAATTCGGAGACGGCGCTGCGCATCGCGCTCCTCGACGACGAGATCGAAACCCTCACCCTGTTCGATCCGCTCACCGGGCGCGCGAGCCAGCGCGTGCCGCGTTTCACGGTCTATCCATCGAGCCATTACGTGACGCCGCGCTCGACCACGCTGCGCGCGATCGAGGCGATCAAGATCGAGCTTGCCGATCGGATCGGATGCTTCCAGAAGGCGGGCAAGCTGCTCGAAGCCCAGCGCATCGAGCAGCGCACGCGCTTCGACCTGGAGATGCTGAACGAGCTGGGCTTCTGCAAGGGTATCGAGAACTATTCGCGGCACCTGTCCGGCAGGAAGGAGGGCGAGCCCCCGCCGACGCTGATCGACTATCTGCCCCCGGACGCGCTCATGTTCATCGACGAGTCGCACGTGACCATCGGACAGCTGGGCGGCATGTACCGCGGCGACCGCTCGCGCAAGGAGAACCTCGTCGACTACGGCTTTCGACTTCCTTCGGCGCTCGACAACCGGCCGCTCAAGTTCGAGGAATTCGAAAAGGTCATGCGCCAGACGGTCTTCGTTTCGGCGACCCCGGCGGAATACGAGCGCCAAGCCTCGGGGCAGGTCGTCGAGCAGGTGGTGCGCCCGACGGGCCTGGTCGACCCGCGGCTGGAGGTGCGGCCCGCCTCGACGCAGGTGGATGACTTGCTAAGCGAGATCAGTCTGCGCGTGGCGCGCAGAGAACGGGTGCTGGTGACCACGCTCACCAAGCGAATGGCCGAGGAGCTGACCGATTACCTCGGCGAGCACGGTGTGAAGGTGCGCTACCTGCACTCCGAGGTGGAAACGGTCGAGCGCGTCGAGATCATCCGCGATCTGCGCCTGGGCGAGTTCGACGTGCTCGTCGGCATCAACCTGCTGCGCGAGGGCCTGGACCTGCCCGAAGTGTCGCTGGTGGCGATCCTCGACGCGGACAAGGAAGGGTTCCTGCGGTCGGAGCGCTCGCTTATCCAGACCATCGGCCGGGCCGCGCGCCATCTGAACGGCATGGCGATTCTTTACGCGGACCGCGTCACCGACTCGATGAAGCGCGCGATCGGGGAGACCGATCGCCGCCGCGCGAAACAGATCGAATTCAACTCGAAGCGCGGAATCACGCCGATCGGCATTTCCAAAGAGGTGCGCGACATGATCGAGGGCGCCCGCGACTTCCAGGACGTGCAACTGCAGCTGAAAGCCGCGCAGGAACAGGCGCGCTACGAGTCGATGTCCGAGAAGCAGCTCGCGCGGGAAATCAAGCAGCTGGAAAAGCAGATGCTCGAATATGCCCGCAATCTCGAGTTCGAGAAAGCCGCCGAGGCGCGCGACCGGCTGGCCGAGCTCAAGCGAAGTTTCTTTGGCGCCTCGCCCGAGGAATCCGCCCGCGCGGTCGGCTAGATCAGAAGGCGGCTCGGCCGGCCGCTGGCACCGATCACGAGGGGCCCGCCGCCGAGCCAAGGCCCGTCATCCAGGCTGAGCTGCAGGGACAGGGACGCGAGAGCGCCTGCGGGTAGCGCCTGTCGCGGCGCCAGCCGGTCTCCCGCGAAGATGGAAAGCGGCTGACTTCCTGTGCAGGTCTCGACGATCCAGGAGGCGAGCTTGCCCGGTGGGGGCAGGGCTCCGGGGCCGGCAGAAACGCTTTTCTCCTCCAGACGCGAAGTCGTTTCGGCGAACCATCTCGCCGCCAGCTCCCAGGATCGCGGCGCTGCGTTCCTGGAAAAACAACGCGTCACGCGCACCCAGGCGGCCTTGTACGCGACCGACAGCTCGACGCCGTAGCGCTCGCCCAGGGGGGCTTCGCCTTCGAATCTGCGCAGCGTCGGGTCGGCGCGCAGGTCCGGCGCAAGGCGCGTCAGGACTTCCTCGGCGCCATCGAGCCGCGCCGACGCGTCCAACGCGGAAAGCACCTCCGATGTACGGCGCGCTGTCGCGGGAACCGTGTCGAGCGCCCTGGCGGCGATTTCAGCGGCGCGGCGCGCGAGCAGAACCTCGGACTCATCCGCAGGCTGGCGGACCGAAGCGAACACTCCGGTCGCATCGACAAGCTCCGCGCCGGATCCCGGCTTCGCCATTGCCTCGGCGACCGACCAGGGCAGGGCATCGAGCTCGATCACGCCGATGCGCGCAGGCTCCGGCGAGCGTTCCTTGAGAAATGCCGCCGCGGCCGGGCCGAGGTCGGGCGCGGAGCGGACTTCACCCAGATGGCTGACGCTGCGGATCCAGTCGTGCACGCGCTTCGAAAACGCGGCGAGGAGCACCGGCGCTTCGGTCGGGAAGATCACGAGGAGCGCTTCGTTCCAGTACGGCACGAAATGCGTGAGCCAGGCTACCGCGCTTGGGCGCGCGAAGGACGTATAAACGAGCACGGCACCGAGCCCCGCGTCCCGCATCCGGTTCTGCAGCCGGGCGACCCGGCGCTCGAGGACGAGCGCCGGGACTTCTTCGCGCGACCAGCTGATCAGCCCGCGCCGCATGACTAGGCGATGGGAACGGAAAACAGCTCGCGGGGCGTCCGCGTGAGCACCTCGCAGCCTTCCGGGGTTACGCGCACCGAATCGCCGTGAACGAAGTAGCCAACCTCCGGGTGGTAGGTGTTCGGATGGACGATCAGCGTCATGTCGGGCTCCAGCGCCAGACCGACGTCCTCGAGCAGCGCGGGCCTGCCGTCCACGTAAAGCCCCAGGCCATGACCGCGCACGCGCGTGTACTCCGAAGTCACGTAGTCGCCGAGGCCGTGACGGCGAAACACCTCGTTCTGCGCCCGCGCCACGTCCCCCGCGGTCGCGCCTGTGCGCACTGCCGCGATGCCGCGTTCCAGTGCCTCGTTGTATACAGTGAAGGCGCGCTTCTGCGCCTCGCTCGGTTGCCCGAGAACGAGCGTGCGGCAGATCTGCGCATAATAACCGTCCACGCAGGGCGTGAGCTCGGTCGTCACCAGATCGCCGGGGGCGAGGCGCCGCTCGCCCGGCGGATGCATGCCGCGCACCTCCTTGCCGCCTGCGCCGAGAATCTGAAAATTCTCCGGACAGCCGCGCGAGCGGAAAAAGGCCTCCACATCGGCCACCAGCGCGTACTCCGGACGCCCGACGCGCGCCGCTTCACGGAATACGGCATAGCCCTCGTCGGCGAGAGCGGCAGCACGGCGAAATGCGCGGATCTCGGCAGGCGATTTCCGCAGCATGAGGCGATCGAGCGTTGCCGTGGCTCGCGCAATGCCGGATCCCAGCGGCCCCATTGCAAGGCGGTAAGGAACCGCGGCTGACGGCGCGAGGGCGATTCGCTTCGCGCCGAGCGCGCGGACCGCGTTCTCGGCCGCCTCGATCGGCGAAGGCTCCCAGCTCACGGCGAGCCCCGGTTGTTCGACACGGAAACGCGCCGCTTCGGCCGCGCTTTCGACGATGAGCCGCGCCGGTTTCTCGCGCTCGATCAAGGCAAATGCCTGCCCTTCGACCACGGTGACGCCGGCGACGAAGCGCAGATAGTCGCTGCGCCATGCATTTCCCGCGACCACGAGGACGTCGATTCCCTCGCCCGACATGGCGACGGCCAGCCGGGCCCGCCGCTCCCCGGCAAGGGCATCTGTGGAGTCGTTCATGGGCCCAATTTCGGGTGACCCCGGACCGAAGCTCACTCCGCCTTGATGCCGCCCAGCTCGACGATGGATTTGTAGCGCGCCGATTCGGACCTGAGGAAAGCGGCGGTCGCGGCGGGAGCGAGTCCTATGGGAACATGGCCCAGCTCGCCGATACGCTTGCGTACGCCCGCATTGGCCAGCGCCGAGCCGAACTCGGCGGCGAGGCGCTCGATGATGCGCGAATTGGTGCCGTGAGGCGCCGCGAGCACCCACCAGTTGCCGCCCACCCATTGCGGAAATCCGGCTTCGACCGTCGTCGGGACACCGGGCAACTCGGGCATGCGCCGGCGCGCCATCACGGCGAGCACTTTGAGCCTGCCGGCCTTCATGGGCCCGATGATTCCCGTCAGCGTGGGGAAGGCGATCTGGATGTCGTCGGCGAGCAGCGCCTGGACCATCGGGGGCGTGCCCTTGTACGGCACGTACACGAGCGAATTGCCGGCTTCCTGCGCAAACGCCGCGCCGGCGAGGTGAGCCGGCGAGCCGGTACCCGGCGAGCCGTAATTGAACTTGCCCGGATTGGCGCGCACGTAGTCGGCAAGCTCCTTGAGCGATTTCGCGGGCACGTTCGCTCCGATCACCGCAAGCAGCGGCGCGTCGGCGAGGAGCGAGATCGGATCGAGCGCGGCGAGAGGGTCGAAGCCGAGGTTCTTGAACAGGTGCGGTGTGACGGCGTAGACCGCCGTCGGCCCGAGCAGCAGCGTGTAGCCGTCGGGCGCCGCGCGCGCGACTTCACCGGTGCCGATGGCGCCGTCGGCGCCCGGCTTGCTCTCCACGACGAAGCGCTGGCCGAGCTTCGCTTCGATCCCGGGAGACAGGGTCCTGAATATCGCCTCCGAGACGCTTCCCGCGGCGAACGGGATCACGACACGAATCGGCTTCGTGGGCCAGTCCTGGGCGAGGCCGGCCGCGGGGCCGAGCACGATCGGCCCGGCGATGAGAAATGCGAAAATGCGTCCGATAGTCACGTCTCCTCGCGGCTGGAGCATGCGAGGGGAGATTCTATATTGGGATGACCGATGTCCGGCAACCGGTTCGGCGTTTTGTTCGTCTGCACGGGAAACATCTGCCGCTCGCCGACCGCGGAAGCGGTTTTCCGCAAACTGGCGGCCCAAGCCGGACTGGCGGAGGTGATCCTTGCCGACTCCGCGGGCACTCACGACTATCACATCGGCGAGCCGCCGGATCCTCGGGCGCAGGATGCGGCGGCGAAGCGCGGCTATGATCTGAGCGGCCTTCGCGCCCGCAGGTTCGAGCAGGCCGATTTCCAGCGCTTCGACCTGATCCTCGCCATGGACCGCGACCATCACTCGATTCTGCTGCGCATGGCGCGGCCCTCCGCCGCCCACAAGCTGAAATTGATGATGAGCTACGCGCGGCGCTTCAAAGAGGAGGAAGTGCCCGATCCCTACTACGGCGGGCCGCGAGGGTTCGAGCGCGTGCTCGACATGCTAGAAGACGCCGCGCAGGGCTTGCTGGAATCCCTGCGACTACCGGGACGAGGCGTGTGATTCAAACCTTCGGGGTCGGGGACTCGCGCCCGGTTTCCACCTGAACCA
>DASPXL010000234.1:0-3081 GCA_035637375.1 Burkholderiales bacterium | reverse complement strand
CCTGCGCGGGCGGCGGCGAGTTCGGCGGGCCGGGCGTGAACGCGTCCGCTTCGATCAAGAGCTTCTCTTTCGGCAGGTACGCCATGAGGAAGCCGGCGTTGTGGTCGCTCGCGGCGATGCGGTGGATCTCGATCGAGCGCGAGCCGTCGTTCAGCACGAGCTTGTTATTCACCGTCTGGAACCTCGGCTTCTTGCCCGACTTGGCGAGCCGGTCCGGGTTGAGCTTGTTCGGCACCTTGAAGGCGCGCTCGTAGTACGCCCTGTTTCCCGCCTG
Source organism: Burkholderiales bacterium (assembly GCA_035637375.1). Taxonomy (GTDB): domain Bacteria; phylum Pseudomonadota; class Gammaproteobacteria; order Burkholderiales; family SG8-39; genus VBDM01. The sequence continues at coordinate 2,807 of DASPXL010000234.1, read as the reverse complement.
CGTGATGATGGTGTAGCCCTCGGCCGCGGCGGTGCGCAGGCCGCCCGCGTGATCGAAGTGAGCGTGCGTATTGATCACGACGCGGATCGGCTTGCCCGGAGCGAGCTTCTTCACCTCCTCGAACACCGCGCCCGAGCGTCCGTCGTTCAGCGGCGCCTCTACCAGCACGATGTGGTCCTTCATCTCGATCGCGACGCTGTTGTGCGAGCCGCCGGCCACATGCCAGACTCCCTCGACCACTTTCTCCGTGGTCACGCGCTCGGCGGCGTTGCGCACGGCGTCGGGCAACTGGATATCGGCCGGAGCGTTCGGCTGGACCTCCTTGACCGCGAGGTCGAGAACCGGAAAGCCGCCCTGCGACTGCCGGATCCGCGAAGGGAATTTCACTCCGCCGTAGTCGCGGTAATCCGAGTAGCGGGTGACGGCCTTCGTTTCGCCCAGCACCGGATCGGGGGTCCGCGATTCGACCCGCTCGACCAGGTTGTTTTTGTCGACGAACACCGTCGCGGCGAACCTGCCCGGCTCGGTGAAGGAAACGGCGGTCAATCCCTTGCCGCCCTTCTTCAGGGTGGCCTTGTTCTTCATCGCGGCCTTGATCGCACCGTGCGGCGTGATCCACAGCTGGTGCACGCGGTCGGTCACGAACCTCGGGCCCGGCACCGGCCCGGCTGCAGCCTGGTTCCAAGCATAGTCTGCGCTCACGAACTGGTCGTTGCGCTGCTGGGCCACGGGAGGGTATCCGCCGCCGCCTTTGGGCTCGGCGCGGCTCAACGTGATCTCGTCGCGCATCGAGGAGGTTTCGTAATTGATCGTCCGGATCTCGCTGTGCACGTTGATCTTCGGCCAGCGCATGCCCGGCTTGAAGGCCTGGCCGTAGGTGAAGCCGGTGCCCTCGCCCGCGTAGCGGATCGACTTCAGCTCGCCCGCGCCCATGGCGTCGGAGGCGCGCTTGAGCGCGGCCGAGGCGTCCTGGGCGAACGCCGCGCCGGGAGCGAACGCCAGGGCGGCGGCGGACATCAACAAGAAATTGCGAAACATGGTCTCCTCCTGTCTCTCGGAACTTCCGGTAAACAGCGCGAACCCGATTCTATTCCTTTGTCGGGCCGGGCGGCCCCGGCTCCGAACATTCGCGGGTCGATAGCGGTCGGCGGAAGAAGGAAAACCCGCGTCGATCTGCAACAACGCGGGATTCCGTGTCGCCCCCGGCTACAACGAACGCAGAAAGTTGAGAACGTCCTGCTTCTGGTCATCCTGGAGCTTATTGAAGTTCCTGATTACAGCGTTCGCTTCAGATGCGTTGAAGGTAAAGAAACTCCCGCTGCGATGCGCCCGGATCGCCTCCCGCAAGTCCGACGTTCGTCCGTCGTGCAGGAAGAACAGCCGCTGTCCCAGACCCCACAGCGGGGCGGTGCGAAACTCCCTCGGGCCCGCCTGTCCCTGAGTGACCCCGTCGGCCAGCCCCGGGCCCATGTCATGGACCAACAGGTCGGAGAAGAGATTCACCGGCTGATTGCGCAACGCGGCGACGGCGGCATTGCCCGTATTGAGCGCGGGCGTGTGGCAGAGCGCGCACCCGGTATCGATGAACAGCTTTCGGCCCTTTGCAATCGAATCGGCCCCTCCCGGCGTATCGGGTGAAGGCGCCGGCGCCGCCAGGAAGCGCGCGAAGAAGGCGAACTTTTCGATCGCGCCGATCCCCTCGACGAGCGTCTTGCCGTCGGTCTTGGTGACGTCGTTGGGAAGCTCCGCAAACTGGCAGGCCGGGGTTTCATCGCGCTCGGTCTGAAACAGCTCGTTGGTGATGCCCATTTCCACGTTGTACGCCTCGCCGGAGAACAGCAGCAGCGATTTGTTCTGCGCCTTCCATCCGAAGCGCGCGACCGTGCCGTCGTTGCCGTTGTTGTTCGCCTGGCCGGAGATCGCGTGGCCGGCCAGGACAATATTGGGCCGGCCGTAGATCTTGAGCTCTCTCTTCCTGGGCGCGTCGTTGACCTGGTTCGCGAGGATCGCCTTGTCCGGGATCTGCTCGATCAGGCCCGCGCCGAACACCGGGGTGGGAATGCGGAAGATCGCGTTGCGGCGCGCGAGCTCGCGCTCGAAGTCCGGCTGCGCGAGCACGCATCCCGGCGCGTCCGCCCGGCCGGCAATCGTGAACAAATCGTGCACGCCCCCGTCCGGCGTTCCATCGGCGTTCTTCACGAACCTCGCCTCGCGCACCGGCCCTTTGGGCGTGATGAACGATGGAACGGTGTTGGTCGCGCCGTTCGCAGTGGCGAACGCAACCTGAGGATTCACCGCGGGACTGGTCCCACCGACTGCCGGCTGCAGATGGCAACCGCCGCAGCCGTCGAGGTTCATCGTCGGTCCCAGGCCGTCGGCGACTTCTTCTTCTTGCGAGAACTCATCCTTGCCCGCGTTGAAAAACGCGAGCTCGGTCTTGGTCAGTCCCGCGATGGGCGCGCCTGCGCCCGCGGCTCCGCCGCGCGGCCCGGGATCCCGCGCCGCGGAGGACGAATCGTCCGAGGACGGAATTTCATCGCGCAAAAGGAAGAAACCAATGACCGCGAGTATCAGCAGCGCAATGACAAGCTTTTTCATAGCCGTTTCTCCTTGGCCAACAAAGCACTCCCCTGAACTCGGTGCCCAGCGGTCGCTGAGAAAATTAGCGTTAAGGCGAAAACTCGGGAAACCGCGCCTGTCCTCTCCTGCCGGTGTTTCCAGCCGCTTATGGCGCGGTCGGTGTGAATTCTTCGCCGGGGAGAGCCGGCGTGTCAACCGGTAATTGATGACGATGTCATTGTTTTCTC
>DASPXL010000233.1:0-3073 GCA_035637375.1 Burkholderiales bacterium | reverse complement strand
TCGCCAAGAGCAGGAACTTTCCGTGGGCGGAAACCACCGCGGTTCTTTCTTTCCTAGCGGGCGTGCTTCAATTGGCAAAAGCACTGATCGCCATAGTGTGAGGGGTATCGCTGCGCATCGACGGCGAAAATGACAAAAATGTAATGAGCCGGTTAGCTTCCCGTTCAGAACGAGATTCTATAGTGGCGGTGCGCTCGGCGTGAACTTCTTCCGGATCCGCTGATCGCTACCGTGTCAACTTGGAGGGAAAACACCATGAAACTGTTCGTTCAGGCTTTGGCCGGATTGACGCTTTCCGCCGCGAGCCTCGCCGCCACTGCAACGGTGACCGAAAGCGACATGCTCGGCAGTCCTGCGCAAGCTTCGGCCGCGCAGCGTACCATCGTCATCGATCAGAAGACCAGGTGGATCACCGTGGAGCGCGGCGAGGTAGTCAAATTCGTGACGAACGGCCGGGAATTCGCCTGGGCCTTCCGCGCCATGGCTTCCTCGTTCGACCTGAACCGGGTCGCGCCCGCCGGCATTCTTGATCGAGATTTGAAGGTCTACATCTGGCCCAATGCAGAGGACCTCGCGGACAAATAGATATTCGCGCCGGACGCAGTAGAGCAGAACTGGCGCGCAACTGCTGCCGCGTAACACCGGGCCCGCGTTAGGCGGCGCCCGGCCTTTCCATCTCCCGTCCTGAGCTTGTCGGCTCAGAGCGCGGGATTTTCGGCGAAAATTTCCTGCGCCCGTAACTCGCCCGCTTATGACACAATCACGCGCGTAACTCGAATCGCCGCGACGGTAGGGCGCGACCGATGCATCCTTCCACATGGGCTTGAGCGTTCAGGTCGGCAGGTACGACGTCCAGAGGGCCCTCGGCAAAGGCGCGACCGGGACGGTGTACCTCGCCAGGGATACCTTTACCGGGCGCGAGGTCGCGCTCAAGACGATCGAGCCCGAGGTCTTCCGGGATCCCGAGTTCGGTGCCGTATACCGCTCGCAGTTCCGGAACGAGGCGTCGCTCGCCGGGAAGCTGCGGCACCCGCATATCGCCGCGATCCTCGACGCGCTGGTGCAGGAGGATTCCGGCTACATCGCGATGGAATATGTTCCCGGGGGAGACCTGTCCAGGCACGTCACCCCGGACCGGCTGCTTCCGGTGGCCGACGTGCTGCAGATCTGCTTCAAATGCTGCGGCGCGCTCGAGTACGCGTTCCGGGAGGGCATCGTCCACAGCGACATCAAGCCGTCGAACCTGATGATCGCCGAGGGCACCGAGGTGAAGATCTCGGATTTCGGCGCGGCCTATCTGCGCAAGAGCCAGGCGGTGCAGACCGCCGCGATGGGCTCGCCCTACTACATGTCGCCCGAACAGGTCGCGGGAAAGGAGCTCACCTTCCACAGCGACATGTACTCGCTCGGCATGTCGCTCTACGAGCTGCTCGTCGGGAAGAGGCCGCTTACCGCCGACAGCCTCGAGGCGCTGCTGCACAAGATACGGGACCAGAGTCCGACTCCCCCGAGCAGGCTGCGCGCCGACCTGCCGAAGTCGATCGACGCCATCATCCTGCGCGCGACCGCGAAAAAACCCGAGCACCGCTACCCGAGCTGGGCCGAATTCGCGCTCGATCTCTCGAAGGCCGTGCAGCAGTTCCTTCCGCCCGGAACGATCCCCGACAGCGAAAAATACGTCGCGCTGAAGAAAGTCGAGATGCTCTCCGGGCTCTCGGACGTGGAGCTGTGGGAGCTCGCGCGCGCAGGGCACTGGGCGCGGGTCCCCGCGAACGAGACGATCGTGAGCGAGAACGCGAGGGGCAAGAGCTTTTATTTCCTCGGCAAGGGAAAGGCGAAGGTCACGCGCCGGGGGCGCCTGCTCAACATGATCAACGAGGGCGAGTGCTTCGGCGAGATGGCCTTTATCCGCGGCGGCGAGGTGCAGCGGCACGCGACCGTGGGCTCGGCGACCGAGCTCCTGCTCGCGAAGTTCAGGCCGGACGCGTTTTCAAAGATGAGCCTCGGCGCCCAGCTTTATCTGACCCGCGCGCTGGTGCGCAACCTCGCCGATCGCCTGGAGCTCGCCAATACCCGGATCGCGCGCTGATGAAGGCTCGGGACAGCTTCATCCGCGACGGCATGCGGATCGAGTGGGACGTGCCGATCGCGATGGACGACGGCCTCGCGCTGCGCGCCGACGTGTTCCTTCCGGCGGCCGAAGGCCGGTATCCCGTGATCCTGAGCTATGGCCCTTACGGCAAGGGGCTCGCTTTCCAGGAGGGCTACAAGACCGCATGGGAGATCATGTCGCGGGATTATCCCGACGCCGTCGCGGGGACGACAAACCGGTACGCAAACTGGGAGGTCGTCGATCCGGAGAAATGGGCGCCCGACGGCTACGCCTGCGTGCGCGTCGACTCGCGCGGCGCGGGCCGCTCGCCGGGTTATCTGTGCCACAACAACGCGCGCGAGACGCGCGACATCCATCTGTGCATCGAGTGGGCGGCGGCGCAAGCCTGGTCGAGCGGCAAAGTCGGCATGAACGGCATTTCCTACTACGCGAGCAACCAGTGGCGCGCCGCGGCCTCGCAGCCGCCGCACCTCGCGGCGATCTGCGTTTGGGAAGGCTGGTGCGACAGCTACCGCGACGGCAACCGCCACGGCGGCATCATCTGCACCTTCCGCAAGAACTGGCAGGAGATGCAGGTGAAAACCGTGCAGCACGGGCAGGGCGAGCGCGGCGCGAAGAGCCGCGTCACCGGCGAGCTCGTCTGCGGCCCGGAGACGCTTTCGCCCGACGAGCTTGCGAAGAAGCGCGAGGACATGTGGGCCGCGCTGCTCGGGCGCGAGATGGACGGGCCGTATTACCGCGAGCGCACGGCGGACTTGTCGAAGGTGAACGTGCCGCTGCTTTCGGCGGCGAACTGGGGCGGGCAGGGACTGCATACGCGCGGCAACTTCGAAGGATTTATGGGCGCCGCTTCGAAACAAAAGTGGCTCGAAGTCCATGGCGGCTCGCACTGGGCGCCCTTCTACACCGACTACGGGGTGAAGCTGCAGAAGCGCTTCTTCGATCGCGTCCTGAAGGGCA
>DASPXL010000232.1:0-8322 GCA_035637375.1 Burkholderiales bacterium | reverse complement strand
GGGGCGCTTCCAGCGCTACAATCTGCGCTCCGTATGATTCTAATCGAGGACCGCCATGCCCATTTCGATGTACCAGGCGAGCGCGCCGCGCTTCGTCAACACTCTGACCAATCTTTCCGCCATCCTCGACAAGGCGCAGGCCCACGCCGAGGCGAAGAAGATCGACCCCGCGGCATTGATCGATTTCCGGCTCTACCCGGACATGCTTCCGATGAAGCGCCAGGTCCAGATCGCCTGCGATACGGCCAAGGGCGCGGTGGCGCGGCTCGCCGGGGTGGAAGTGCCGAAGCACGAGGACAAGGAGGAAACCTTCGCCGAGCTCAAGGCGCGGATCGCGAAGACCATCGACTTTATCAAGACCATCAAGCCCGCGCAGATCGATGGGAGCGAGGACAAGAACATACACCTCAAGCTCGGGCCCCGCGAGGTCGACTACAAGGGCATGCAGTACCTGCTCGGCCACGCGATCCCGAATTTCTACTTCCACGTGACGACCGCTTACGACATCCTGCGCCACAACGGCGTCGAGCTTGCCAAGCGCGATTACCTCGCCAACCCCTGATAGCCTCCTGAGGTCGGTTGGCGCCGCCGTGCTCCGGGTTCTCTACTTCCGGCGCGAGGCGATGAATCTCGCCCGCTCGCCCACCGCGCCGAGCAGCGACACGGCAAAATCGGGGCTGGCCTTGATCAGGTCGAGGAAGGTGTTTCGGCCGATGGCGAGCAGCGAGCAGCCGGTTTCCGCCACCACGGTGGCGAGGCGCGGCGTGCGATCGACCAGCGCCATCTCGCCGAACACTCCGCCCGGGCCGATTTTTTCCACGAGCTTGCCCTGGATGGAAACCGCGAGGCGGCCCTCCAGCACGACGTACATCAGCACCCCGGCCTGGCCTTCCTTCACGATCACCTTGCCGCGCTCGTAGGGCACCCTCGTCTGCGCGAGCGCCCGCGCGAGAATGGCGAGCGCGGATTTGTCGAACACCGCGGATTCCTTCAGCTTGCCCTGCGAAGCGGCGCCGCCCGCGTCCAGCCGGCCGATCGCCTCCCGAAGACGGCGGATCATAAGGCTCATCAGCATGAGCGCGAACTCGGGTTTTTTCCGCAGGGCGCCCTGGAACTGCCCGTCGTCGAGCCCGATGACGCGGCACGGCAGGCTCGCGACGGCGCTCGCGCTGCGGGGCGTCTGGCTGATCGAGGCGAGCTCGCCGAAGATCTCGCCCTTCCTGACGGTGCCGATCACCTTGCCGCCTGCGCTCAGGCTGACTTCGCCCTCCAGTAGCAGGTACATCTTGTCGCGCTGGAGCAGGAGCCGGTTTCCCTTCTCGTTCTCGGCGAAAATGGTCGCGCCTCGGGCGACAGGTTCCGGCTTGCCGGCCGAGCTGAAGAACTCCGTCGCCATGGCCGGGTCGTAGATCGAGGCCTTCGCCGGGGGATTCGCTTTCGCGGATTTGCTGAAATCCAGTTCGTCCATTCCGGTTTCCTCCCGGCCCACCATTGTGCGCGACTGCGGCGCCGGACTCAATCCACCCGCGCGCCGGACGCGCTGATCACCTTCGCCCACTTGTCGATCTCGGTCCGGATATGGGCGGCGAACTCGGCGCGGCTCGAGCCGATCGGCACGAGGCCGTCCGAGGCCATGCGGGCCTTCATGTCGGCGCTTCGCATGGTCTTCGCCACTTGGGCGTTGAGCAGGTCGAGCACTTCCGGCGGCGTGCCGGCGGGCGCGAGCAGGCCGTACCATTGGCTCGATTCGTAGCCGGCAAGGCCCGCTTCGGAGACCGTCGGCAGAACGGGCATCGCGGGCAGGCGCTCGCGGCTCGTGACCGCGATCGCGCGCAGGCGCCCCGCCGCCACGTGCCCTCCCGCGTTGATCGCGGGGAGAAACATGACGGGTGCTTCGCCCGCGAGCAGGCCGATCATCGCCGGGCCCGAGCCCCGGTAGGGAATGTGCACCATTTGCACGCCCGCCATCACGTTGAACAGCTCTCCCGCGAGATGCGGCGTGCTGCCCGAGCCCGAGCCGGCGAAACCGATTTTCCCGGGCTGCGATTTTGCGAGGGCGATCAGCTCCCGCACCGACTTCACGGGAAGCGAGGGATGCACGACGAGCACGTTGGGCCCGAGCGCCATCAGGCTCACCGGCTCGAAGTCCTTCACCGGGTCGTAAGGGACGCTCTTGTAGAGGCTCGGATTGGTGACGAAGCCTGCGCCTGTAAACAACAGGGTCGCGCCGTCGCTCGCCGATTTCGCGGCCGCCTCGGTGCCGATGTTGCCGTTCGCGCCGCCGCGGTTCTCGATCACGAACGGCTTGCCGGAACCCTCGGCGAGCTTCTGTCCGAGGATGCGGGCCGCCGCGTCCACGCCGCCCCCCGCCGGGAAAGGCACGATCACGCGCACCGGGCCTTTCGGATAGCTCTGGCCGAAGGCGCAGAGCGCGGTGAAAAGGAGCGCGAGCGCCGCAAGCGCTCGTCCAGGGTTCATTTTTGGGCCTCCTGAATCGCCCGCCAGATGTTCTGCGGCGTTGCGGGCATGGTGATGTCGCGAACGCCGAACTCGCGGAGCGCGTCGACGATCGCGTTGATGACGGCCGCGGGAGCGGGAGTCGTCGCGCCTTCGCCCGCGGCCTTGATGCCGAACGGGTTGGTCGGCGAGAGGACCTCGACGATCTCGGCTGTGAAAGAGGGCACGGAGTCCGCTCGCGGCAATGCGTAATCCATGAGCGAACCGGTAAGCGGCTGTCCGGTGGCTCGGTCGACATGGTAGAGCTCCGAAACCGCCTGCCCGATCCCCTGCGCGGCCCCGCCGTGAGTCTGGCCGTGGACGATCAGCGGGTTGATGCAGCGCCCGACGTCGTCGACCGCGGCGAACCGGGTGATCTCGACCGATCCCGTTTCGGGATCGACCTCGCATTCGCAGATCGCGCAGCCGTTCGGGAACACCGGGTCGTGCATCTCGTTGTCGGCGACGACGGCGAGTCCGCTCGACAGCTCCTTCGGCAGCAGGGCTTCCGCAGAGTCCCGCGCCAGTTCCGGGAAGCTGAACGTCTTGAGCGCGTGCGGCGCCGAGAAGCGCCCGTTGGCGAATCGGATCTCCGCCGCGCTCGACTCCTGCATGTAGGCCACGATCTTCTTCCCCTTTTCGATCAGTTCCTTTGCGGCGATGGAGAACACCGTCGCGGCGTGGCGCATGGAGCGGCCCGAATGCGACCCGCCGCCCACGCTCACGACATCGGTGTCGCCGAAGAGGATGTCGATTGCATCCACGGGCACGTAAAGGAGCGAGGACACCACCTGGGCGAAGCTCGTTTCGTGGCCCTGGCCGGAGGGCTGGGTGCCGATGACGACCTTGACTCGTCCCGCAGGCGTGACGGTGATCTCGGCGCGCTCTTTGGGCGAGCCGATCGAGGACTCGACGTAGTTCGAGAGACCGCGCCCGAGGAGCCTGCCGCGCGCGGCCGCCGCTTCGCGCCGCGCCTCGAAGCCGCTCCAATCGGCGATTCTCATCGCGAGATCCATGTTGGCTTCGTAGGTGCCGCTGTCGTAGTTCATCCCCACCGCGTTTCTATAAGGCATCGCTTCGGGGCGGACGAGGTTCTTCCGGCGCAGCTCGATCCGATCCAGGCCCAGCTCTTTTGCGGCCGTGTCGACCAGGCGCTCGAGCGCGAAGTTGACCTCGGGGCGCCCCGAGCTGCGGTAGGGATTGGTAGGCGCAGTCGTCGTGAAGACGGCGCGGCTCCTTAAAGTCGCCGCGGGAATGTCGTAGCAGCCGGTGATAAGCCCCGAGCCCTTCGAAAGAGGCGAGAGCGACAGGCAGCGCGCGCCGACGTTGGAGAGGTTCGATGCGCGCATCGCGAGAAATCTGCCGTCGGAGCGCAGCGCGAGCTCGACCTCGGTGACGAGGTCCCGCCCCTGGTAATCGGAGAGGAAAGCCTCGGATCGCGAAGCGGTGAATTTCACCGGGCGGCCGAGCTTGCGCGAAGCCCAGAGCACCAGGCCGTATTCCACGTAGACGCGGTTCTTCGATCCGAAATTGCCGCCGACGTCGCAGGTGATCACGCGCAATTTTCCGGGATCGATCCCGAGCACCGCTGCGAGGTCTTTTTTGTAGCGCACGGCGCCGCCGCTTCCGGCATAGAGCGTGTAGCGGCCCGCGTCGTAGGACCCGAGCGCCGCGCGGGGCTCGAGCGCGACGGCCGTGCACCGCCCGATGTTGAATTTCATCCCGACCACGCGATCGGCCGCGGCGAAAGCGCGATCGGTCGCCTCGCGATCGCCGAACACCGTGTCCACCAGCACGTTGTCCGGCGCCTCGTCCCACACCGACGGCGCGCCTTTGCCCCCTTTCAGCGCGTCCTCGGAGTGCGTCACCCAGGGGAGCTCTTGGTACTCGACCTCGACGACTTCGGCGGCGTCGAGCGCCACGTCCCTTGTTTCGGCGACCACCATCGCGACGGCTTCGCCCACGTGGAGCGCCTTCTCCGCCGGAAGCAGCCTGTGAGAGCCCTCGAAGATCGCGCCGCCGCCGGGGCCGGTGAGCTTCATGTCGTCCCGCGTCGAGGGCAGGGGATTGTGCGGAATGGGGCGAAGGCCGTCGCCGACGCAATCGGCGCCGCTGTATACGCCGAGAACGCCGGCCATCGCGCGCGCGGGGCCCGAGTCGATGCGCAGGATCTTCGCGTGCGGGTAGGGCGAGCGCACCATCGCGGCGTACGCCTGGGCTTTCAGGTTGAAATCGTCGGTGAACCTCCCGGCTCCCGTCAGGAGGCGCAGGTCCTCCTTGCGCCGCATCGGCTGGCCGATGGCGCCGGATGCGACGTCCCCGGACCTGCCCGGGTCGTTCACCGCGCTTCTCCTCTTCGGCTATGCACCCAGATGCTCCCGGAAAAAATCGACGGACAGGACGAGCGCGCGATCCGCCTCGGGCTTGCTGTATGTCCTGCCGCCGTGGCGCGCGAAAGTCTGAGTCCGTCGCGGCCGTTGGCCTGAATCGGCTAACATCGCAAACTATGACGCAATTCCGCGCCGCTGTCAGCGTGTGCCTCGGCGTGGCGCCCGCCGCCGCTCGAACTTCGACGACCTCCCGCCATGCGTGAACAAGCGCTCGTGCTCTTTTCGGGCGGGCAGGATTCGACCACCTGTCTCGCCTGGGCGCTCGCGAATTTCGCGGGCGTCGAGACGGTGGGCTTCGACTACGGCCAGCGCCACGCGGTCGAGCTCGAGTGCCGCCCGGTGATCCTCGCCGAGCTGCGCAAGCGTTTTCCCGCGTGGGGGAAAAAACTCGGCGAAGACCACGTGCTCGATCTCGGCGTCATCGCTTCGCTCGGCGCGACCGCCATGACGCATGACATCGAGATCAAGATGGGCGACGCCGGGCTCCCCAACACCTTCGTCCCCGGCAGGAATCTGCTTTTTTTCACCGCGGCCGCCGCGCTTGCTTACCGAAGAGGAATTCGAACGCTCGTGGGCGGCATGTGCGAGACGGATTTCTCCGGCTATCCGGACTGCCGCGACGACACCATCAAGGCGCTGCAGGTGGCGCTCGGCCTGGGCATGGACCGGCGCTTCGTGCTGGAGACGCCGCTCATGTGGATCGACAAGGCCGCGACCTTCGCATTGGCCGAGGAACTCGGCGGCGAGCCGCTCCTCGATATCATCATCGAGCATACCCACACCTGCTACCTCGGCAAGCGCGAGCGCCACGACTGGGGGCCGGGCTGCGGCGAGTGTCCGGCGTGCAAGCTGAGAAAAGACGGCCACGCGCGCTACCGCGCCGCGCGCGCAGCGCGGCGCAGCGCCTAGAGATCGCGCATGTATCAGGTCAAGGAAATCTTCTACACGCTGCAGGGCGAAGGCATGAACGCCGGGCGTCCCGCGGTGTTCTGCCGCTTCGCCGGCTGCAATCTGTGGTCCGGCCACGAAAAGGACCGTGCGGGCGCCGTGTGCAAATTCTGCGACACGGATTTCGTCGGCACTGACGGCACGCTCGGCGGCAAGTACGCGTCGGCGGACGCGCTTGCCGATGCGATCGAGCGCGAGTGGCCAGCGGGCGAGAGCGCGCGCCGCTTCGCCGTGCTCACCGGCGGCGAGCCCGCGCTGCAGGCCGATGCGGCTTTCATCGGCGCGCTGCATGCGCGCCGCTTTCTGGTGGCGATCGAAACGAACGGCACGCTCGAGCTGCCCGCCGGGATCGACTGGGTGTGCGTAAGCCCTAAGGCCGAGGCGGCGCTCAAAGTGCAAAAGGGGAACGAGCTCAAGCTCGTCTATCCTCAGGCGGGTGCGTCGCCTTCAGCTTACGAGGCGCTCGCCTTTGAGTATTTTCTGCTGCAGCCGATGGACGGGCCGGACGCGCAGGCGAACACCGAGCGCGCGGTCGCGTACTGCATGCGGCACCCGAAGTGGCGCCTGAGCCTGCAGACGCATAAGTTTCTCGGAATACGCTAGGAGATCGAGTGGAGATTTACCAGGAATTCACGTTCGACGCGGCGCACCGCTTTCCCGGCGTTCCGGAAAGTCATCCTTATCACGGACTGCACGGGCATTCCTTCGTCGCGCGCATCGTGCTTTCCGGGCGGGTCGATCCGAAAACGGGATTCATCGCCGACCTGGGCGAGGTGGAGAAGCGTTGCCAGGCGTTGCGGGCGCGGCTCGACCACAAGTACCTGAACGAAATCGATGGTCTCGAGGTCCCGAGCCTGGAAAACATCGCGGTGTGGATCTGGGAGAGCCTGAAGCCCGAGCTTCCGGCGCTCGCGCGCGTGGAAGTGCGGCGCGAGTCCTGCCGCCACGGCTGCGTGTACGCCGGGAGCTGAGCCGGAATTCGAAAGAATTTAAAACGGAGCTCCGTGCCCGGCCGGGACAGGGGTTGACGAGCCGGGCGAGGCGGGGCCATCATCTCGTCCGCCTCAAGTCCGGGTAACCCAACTCTGGAGAAAAAACATGACGGTATGGCGTTTCACGAGTCGATGGTTGTCGGCGCTGGTTTTTTCCGCGATCGCGGTCTGCGCCTTCGCGCAGGCGCCGGACGCGGAATTCAAGCCCGAGGTCGGCCAGTCGGGCAAGGACGTCGTCTGGGTGCCCTCGCCGCAGGAACTGGTCGACAAGATGCTCGACATGGCGAAAGTGACCTCCAGGGATTACGTGATCGATCTCGGCTCGGGCGACGGCCGCACCGTGATCACGGCGGCGAAGCGCGGCGCGCGCGCGCTGGGCGTCGAGTACAACCCGGACATGGTCGCGCTGTCCAGGCGCAACGCCGCCAAGGCGGGGGTGAGCGACAAGGCGGGCTTCGTCGAAGCCGACATTTTCAAGAGCGATCTCTCCCACGCCACCGTCATCACCCTGTTCCTGCTGACGGAATTGAACCTGAAGCTCCGTCCGACGATCCTTTCCCTGAAGCCCGGAACCCGCGTCGCCTCGAACACCTTCAGGATGGGGGACTGGGAGCCGGACGAGACCGCCGAGCTCGGCTGCGACTCCTACTGCACGGCCTATCTGTGGATCGTGCCCGCGCGCGTCGAGGGCCGGTGGCGAACCCCGCAGGGCGAGCTCACGCTCAAGCAGGACTTCCAGAAGATCTCCGGAGCGCTCAAGTCCGGAAACGTCGCCGCGCCGATCGCGAGGGCCAGCTTGCGCGGCGATCAGATTTCGTTCCTGGCCGCGGGTGCCGAATATCGCGGCCGCGTGAACGGAAGCACCATCGAGGGAACGGTCAAGACTGCCGGGAAGTCCGAGGGCTGGAAAGCCACGCGCTAGCGGGCAGCGCGCGCCCCGGGGTGGCTGAGAAAACTAATCGATCTTCGCGCCGACGGCCTTCACGACCTCGCCGTACTTGAGGTACTCCGCGCGGATGAGCGCGGCGAATTCCTCGGGCGTGGAGATGAAGGGCTCCAGCCCGCCGACCTTGCCGATCTTTTCGCGAACGTCCGCGCTGGAGAGCAGCCGGTTGGTCTCGCCGTGCAGCTTGGAGAGCACCGGCGCCGGCACTCCGGCGGGAGTGAAAATTCCGATCCACGCAGTGACTTCGAAGCCCGGAAAGATCTCGCCCAGGGTCGGGAGGTCCGGGAAGCTCGCCGAGCGCTTCTTGCCCGCGACAGCGAGCCCGCGCAGCCTTCCCGCCTTGATGTGTCCCGTGACGGAATTCCCGCCGAACATGACCGGAACCTCGCCGGCGAGAAGGGCCACGGTGGCGGGTCCGCCGCCCTTGTACGGCACGTGAACGAGCTGGATGCCGGCGCGCGCCTTCAGCATTTCCATGGTGAGGTGGTGCTGGCTGCCGTTGCCGATAGACGCGTATGCAAGCGGCGGGTTGGCGTGCCGCGCGTATTCC
>DASPXL010000231.1:0-4238 GCA_035637375.1 Burkholderiales bacterium | reverse complement strand
CACCTCGAGCGACTTCTCGCGCAGGTTGTGCGCTTTTTCGGTGTTGAGCGCGAGGATCTGCCAGGCGATCTCGCGCCTGGGCACGACGAGCGCGGTGATCGAGCGCGCGCCGAGCCTGCGCATCGCTTCCAGCCGATGCCGGCCGTTCGGAGTCCAGAAGCCTTCCTTGGGCGCGGTGACCGCGATCACCGGATCGAGAAACATCCCGGTGCGGTGCAGGACGTCGGCGAGCTTGCGGTGGTGGGTCTGCGAAAGATCGCGCTGGAAGGGCGTGGGCTCGATCGAGTCGATGGGGAGGATCGCGACGATGAGCGGGTTTTTCCCGAGCGGATCGCTGTAGGCACCGAGCACGAGCCCGCCCGCGCTTTCGATCCTGCCGCGCGCTTCCTCGGCCTCCCCGGGGAGCGAATCGAGCCGGCACTCCGCCGGCGTGAGGCCGCGCGATTTAGCAGCCGCCTTGCGCGGCGTGCGGCGCGCGGGGGCGCGCTTGATTCCGGAGCGGGTCCGGGGTCTGGCAGGGCTGGCCATCGATGGGCGCTATGATCGCCCATCGGCGCTGCAGACGCAAAGCGGCCTCGGTAATATCCTCTGCGTTACACTAAAGACTCCGGGGTCGCCATGAAAGAACTTCTCCGCCCGACTGCTCTCAGCGCCCTGCTCGCGCTCGCCCCCCTTTGCGCCCCGGCGCAAACGCCCGACACGCACCGGCACCGCTTCGGCGACGCGGAAAAGTGGGCGAAGGTCTTCGACGATCCCGAGCGCGATGCCTGGCAGAAGCCGCACGAGGTGATCGAGGCGCTCGCGCTCGCGCCCGACGCCGTGGTGGCGGACATCGGCTCGGGAACGGGCTACTTCGCCGCGCGCCTTGCGCGCTTCGTGCCGAAGGGCCGGGTCTACGGCGTGGACACCGAGCCCGGCATGGTTAAATATCTCGCAGAGCGTGCGCGCCGCGAAGGCCTCGCCAATCTCGTCTCGATCGCCGGCCGGCCGGCGGACGCGCGCCTTCCGGCCAAGGTGGACCTCGCGCTGATGGTGGACGTGTACCACCACATCGCCGGGCGGGAGGAGTATTTCCGCAGGCTGCGCGGATCGCTCAAGGCCGGCGGGCGCGTCGCGATCATCGACTTCAGGCCGGATTCGGAGAGGGGCCCGCCGAAGCGCGAGCGCATCTCACCGGAGCGCGTGAAGGCGGAAATGGGCGAGGCCGGCTACGCGGCGGCGAAGGAGCACGCGTTTCTGCCGAGCCAATACTTCCTGGTCTTCGAGCCCGGGCGGAATTAGCCGGCGTCGGGTAACTTCCGGCACGTATCATCGCCAGCATGAACTTTTCCGAATCGATCATGGCCGCGCTGATCGCGGCCGGCGCCACGGTGCTGGCGGCGCTCGTCCAGTTGCGCATGTCCTGGCGCAGGGAGTTGAAGGAGCGCGAGCGCGGCCAGCCCATCACCAAGAAGGCGCGGCGCGGCCCGGTCCTCTTCGTTTTCGCCCTGATGATCGCGGCGGCCGTGGGCGGGTTCGCGCTTTCGCAATACTTCCTGTCGCTGCGCAACGGCGACCGCGACACGCTGCGCTCGGAGCTGCAATCGAAGCTCTCGGAGATCAGCGCGAGCGCGGCGCGGCTGGAGCACGCGCGCCTCGGCGAGCGCGAGCAGGTCGAGGCGGCGGTGCGCCGCGCAGAAGCGCTGCGCCTCGGCGAGGAGGGCGCGGCGGCGAGCGTCGTGGTCGGCCCGTGCAAGCGCGAAGCCGTCCCCGGGGACCGGCGCGAATGCACCGAGCAAAGCGCGGTGCGGGTCGCGGTCTGCGCGAGGGTTCCGGCATCGGCGAGCGTGAAGGAAGTGCAGCTCTACACCCGCTTCGAGGATTCGAAGCAGCCCTGGCAGGAGAGCCGCGTGCAGGCGGGACAGGACGCGGGCCAGGCGCGGTTCGCCGACAAATTCACCGAGTGGCCCGACGGCGACGCGGGCAAGCAGGTCTGCCAGGGATTCCTGCAGTGGAGCCGCGAGAAGTCGCGCGTTGCGCGCATCCTCGTCAAATACGCGCCGTAGGCGGGAGCCGGCCGGGAGTGGCTATACTTCTCCCCCACTCATTGCGGGAGGGCCACGATGCGATTCGCCCGATTGCTGCCGCCGGTTCTCGCCGCGTTCCTGTGCGCCGCGGCGTTCGCCCAGTCCGCCGCCGACTATCCCACCCGTCCGATCCGGATCGTCGTTCCGCTCGCCGCGGGCGGCAACGTGGACATCGTCGCGCGAACGCTCGCCGAGCAGATTTCCAGAAGCCTCGGGCAGCCGGTCGTCGTCGAGAACCGGCCCGGTGCATCGAGCCTCGTCGGTACGCAGTTCGTCGCCAAATCCGCCCCCGACGGGTACACGCTCCTCGCGATGGCGAACACCTTCACCACCGTGCCGCTGATCGTCCCCGATCCCGGCTACGATCCGCTGAAGGACTTCGCCGGCGTCACGCAGACCTGCCTCGTGCCGCAGGTGCTGGTCGTGAATCCCACTCTCTCCGCGCAGTCGGTGAAGGAACTCATCGCTCTCGCGAAGGCGCAACCGGGAAGGGTTTCCTACGCTTCCTCGGGGAACGGCTCGACCGGCCACATGGCGGCCGAGCTCTTCAACGGCCAGGCGGGCGTGAAGATGCTGCACGTTCCGTACAAGGGAAATTCCCAGGCGATCGTGGACGTCATCAGCGGACAGGTCACGATGATGTTCGACCAGGTGAGCACCTCCGCCCCGCAGATCAGGGCCGGGAAGCTGCGGGCGCTCGCCGTCACCAGCTCGAAGCGCTCGCCGCTCCTGCCCGAGGTGCCGACGGTCGACGAGTCGGGCGTGCCGGGCTACGAGGACATCACCTTCAACGGCCTCGTGGCGCCCGCGGGAACCGCGCGCGAGATCCTGGTGCGACTGAACAGGGCTGTTGCAAACGCGGTGAGTGCGCCGGATCTGTACAACCGTTTCCTCGAGCGCGGCATAGAGCTGAAGGCGAGCGCCTCGCCGGAGGAGTTCACCGCTTACATCAAGGCGGAATTCGAAAAGAAGGGCCGGCTCGTGCGCGAAGCGGGGATCAAGCCGGAATAGCGGGATGATCGAACGCGAGCCGCCGGGGATCGCCGTCATCGGGAGCATTGAAATGAGAGACAAGCTGTTCGAGCAGGGACTGAAGCTGCGCAAGCAGGTGTTGGGCGCGGAGTACGTCGAAAGGCAGCTCAAGAACGCCGACGAACTCACGATGCCCATGCAGACGCTCGCGACCAAGTCGGCGTGGGGCATGGTGTGGGCGCGCCCGGGGCTGCCGCGCCGAATCCGCAGCATGCTGAACATCGCGATGCTGGTCGCGCTGGGGAAAGCCGAGGAGCTCGAGCTGCATCTCGACGGCGCCATCCGCAACGGCGTCACCAAGAAGGAGATCGGCGAGATCCTGCTGCACTCGGCGATCTACTGCGGCTATCCGGCCGCGCTCGGGGGTTTTCGGACCGCGCGCGAGTATTTTGCGAAGCACGGCGACAAGAAGGCTGCGAGGAAGAAAAGGAAGTGATGGGCCGCCGCGCCGCTCTGTCGCTCGCGGCGACGCTCGCGGCATTGACGCCGCAGGCGGCCGCGGCGGCGGACGCCTATCCCGCCAAGCCGATCCGCTTCGTCGTCGCCTTCCCTCCGGGCGGCGGCACCGACATCATCGCTCGCGTCATCGCGCAGAAGCTCTCCGAGCGCCTCGCGCAGCAGGTCGTGGTCGACAACCGGCCCGGCGCGGGCGGCAACATCGGCACCGACATCGTCGCCAAGTCCGCGCCCGACGGATACACGATGCTGATGGGCTCGGCGGGACCGCTCGCGATCAACGCCAGCCTCTTCGCCAAAATGCCCTTCGATCCGATCAAAGATCTCGCGCCGGTCACGCTCGCCGCGTCCACGCCCAACGTGCTCGTCGTTCATCCGTCGCTTCCGGCGCGGACGGTGAAGGAGCTGATCGCGCTCGCAAGAGCAAGGCCGGGCGAGATCAACTTCGCCTCCTCGGGGCACGGCACGCCTGCGCACCTCGCGGGCGAGCTGTTCAACTCCATGGCGGGAGTGAAACTCGTACACGTTCCTTACAAAGGCGCCGCGCCGGCGCTCGCCGATCTGCTCGGCGGCCAGGTGCAGCTCATGTTCTCGACCATGCCGCCCGCGCTGCCGCACGTGAAAGACGGCAAGCTTCGAGCGCTCGCGGTGACGAGCCGCAAGCGCTCGCCTGCGGCGCCGGAC
>DASPXL010000230.1:0-1849 GCA_035637375.1 Burkholderiales bacterium | reverse complement strand
AGCGACATGATCGACACGGCGATGCCGCTCTTGTCCATGTCCTCGATCGACATGGCGGGCGACCACTTGAACGCGGAGCCTGCGCGCCGGCCGCCGGCGTCTTCGAGATAGCCCGGGTACATGAGGTGATGGTGAACGTCGATGCGGTAGGGCTTGGCGATAGCCTTCTGCGCGCTCTGCGCCGTCAGCTCTCCCGGCAACAGGGCGGCGGCGCCGAGTGCGGCAAGCTTGCCGAGAAAACCGCGCCGCGGCGCGCGGCAGGCGCACGCGAGGCCGGCAAAGTCGTGGATGTTTTCAACGCTCTTCCTCTCCGAAGCGATGGTCATGGACCTCCTCCTTTGATAGCGATGCGACGGGATTTTGGGTTGCGGCGATTGCAAAACGGGCGAGGTATCCTATCATGCTGAGGCGATGATGCCGGGAGGCTCCATGAAGGTTCTCGCGTGGCTTGCGGCGTTCGCTGCCGCAGCCGCTTGGGCGCAAGGCCCGACGGCAAATTATCCAAACCGCCCGATCCGGGTCATCGTGCCTTTCCCCGCGGGCGGCGCGGCCGACGCGCTGCCGCGCATCGTCGCCGAGAAGCTCACTGCGCGGTGGGGGCAGCCCGTTATCGTCGAGAATCGTGCGGGCGCCTCGGGAGGCATCGGTGCGGAGGCCGTCGCGCGCGCCGATCCCGACGGCTACACGCTGCTCGCGACGCCGCCCGCGCCGCTCGTCATCAATCCCAGCCTGTACACAAAGCTCCCCTACGATCCGATGCAGTTCGTGCCGGTGACGGTGATGGCCGCGATCCCGAGCGTGATGCTGGTGCATCCGAAGGTCGCCGCGAATTCGCTCCAGGAGTTCGTCGCATATGCGCGCGCCAACCCGGGCAAGCTCAACTATGCTTCTCAAGGGACGACTACCGTCTCGTTCCTGACCACCGAGATGTTCATGGCGGTGGCGGGCGGCCTGAAGATCACCCACGTTCCCTACAAAGGCACGGCGCCGGGGCTCGCGGCGCTGCTCGCGGGGGAAGTCGAGCTGATGTTCGACAATCTCGGCGTGACGCTCGCGCATGTGCGCGCGGGGAAACTGAAGGCGCTCGCGGTCTGCGGCGAGCGCCGCGTCGCGTCGCTGCCCGATGTGCCGGCGATGGCCGAGATCTATCCGGGCTTTGTCTCGGTCGCGTGGTTCGGCGTGGTCGCGCCGCCGAAGACGCCGGTCTCCATCGCCGAGAAGCTCTCCGCCGCGATCATCGAGACGCTGAAGCTGCCGGAGGTGACGGCGCGCCTCGCCAATCTTTCGGCCGAGCCGATCGCGAGCACGCCCGCCGGGATGGCCGCGATCATGAAAGCCGACGCTGAGCGCTGGCGCGCGGTGATCCGCGCCGCGGGCGTGAAGCCCGAATGACCGCTCGAACGTCGCGAGGATCGTACCGCAGCGCCTAGACGACGGGCGTTTTTGCTTCCGCGCGCGGCTCGAGCACGGCGCGCGCCGCCTCGTCGACGTCCTGCAGGAATGCGAATTCGATCTTTTCCTTGGCTTCGGCCGGCACTTCCTCGAGGTCCTTGCGGTTGCGCGCGGGCAGCATCACGCGGCGGATACCGGCACGCATCGCGGCGAGCACCTTTTCCTTGATGCCGCCGACCGGGAGCACGAGGCCCCGCAGGCTGATCTCCCCGGTCATCGCCGTGTCGGCGCGCACGGCGCGCTCGGTGAAGAGCGAGGCAAGCGCGGTGAACATCGCGACTCCTGCGCTCGGGCCGTCCTTCGGGATCGCGCCCGCCGGCACGTGGACGTGCACGTCCGTCTTCTCGAACGCGGCCGCGTCGATGCCGAGCGAGGCCGCGCGCGATTTGACGAGCGT
>DASPXL010000229.1:0-3244 GCA_035637375.1 Burkholderiales bacterium | reverse complement strand
CTCAAGATCGACGAAACCGCCGACCAGAGCGCCGCGCGCGTCGCCATCTACCGCATGATGCGGCCCGGCGAGCCGCCCACGGAAGACGCGGTCGAGACCCTGTTCAACGGCCTGTTCTATTCCGAGGATCGCTACGACCTCTCGGCGGTCGGCCGCATGAAGTTCAACCGCCGCGCCTATCCCGAGAAGATCGAGGAGAAGACCCCGGGGTGGCTGCGCAGGTTCTACGATCGCGTCGACCGGCAGGGGGCCGAAGGCCTCGGCACGCTCTCGAACGACGACATTCTCGCCGTGGTGGGAATCCTGGTGGAACTGCGTAACGGCCGCGGGGAGATCGACGATATCGACCATCTCGGCAACCGGCGCGTGCGCTCGGTGGGCGAGCTCGCGGAGAACCAGTTCCGCGCGGGCCTGGTTCGCGTCGAGCGGGCGGTGAAGGAGCGCCTGTCTCAGGCGGAGTCCGACAACCTCATGCCGCACGATCTGATCAACGCGAAGCCCATCTCCGCCGCGATCAAGGAGTTCTTCGGGTCCTCGCAGCTCTCGCAGTTCATGGACCAGACGAATCCGCTCTCGGAGATCACCCACAAGCGGCGCGTCTCGGCGCTCGGGCCGGGAGGCCTGACGCGCGAGCGCGCCGGATTCGAGGTGCGCGACGTGCACCCCACGCATTACGGCCGGGTGTGCCCGATCGAAACGCCGGAAGGCCCGAACATCGGCCTGATCAATTCGCTCGCGCTCTACGCGCGCACCAACCAATACGGGTTTCTCGAGACGCCCTACCGCAAGGTGGTGAACGGCAAGGTCGCGAACGAGATCGATTTCCTCTCGGCGATCGAGGAAGGCAACTTCGTCGTCGCCCAGGCGAACGCGCAGATCGACAAGAACGGGAGGCTGGTCGACGGCCTGGTGTCCTGCCGCTTCAAGAACGAGTTCACGCTCGCGACCGCCGACCGGGTCCAGTACATGGACGTCGCTCCTTCGCAGATCGTGTCGGTGGCGGCCTCGCTCATTCCCTTCCTCGAGCACGACGACGCCAACCGCGCGCTGATGGGCTCCAACATGCAGCGCCAGGCGGTGCCGTGCCTGCGGCCGGAGAAGCCGCTCGTCG
This sequence comes from Burkholderiales bacterium, assembly GCA_035637375.1. Lineage (GTDB taxonomy): Bacteria > Pseudomonadota > Gammaproteobacteria > Burkholderiales > SG8-39 > VBDM01. Next base: position 2,133 of record DASPXL010000229.1, on the reverse strand, counting down.
GCACCGGCATCGAGCGCACCGTGGCCGTCGACTCGGGCACCGCGGTGCAGGCGCTGCGCGGCGGCATCGTCGATTACGTCGACGCAAGCAGGATCGTCGTGCGCGTCAACGACGACGAGACGGTTCCGGGCGATGTCGGCGTGGACATCTACAACCTCGTCAAGTACACGCGCTCCAACCAGAACACCAACATCAACCAGACCCCGCTGGTGAAGCCCGGCGAGCGCATCGCCAGGGGCGACGTGGTCGCCGACGGCGCCTCGACCGATATGGGCGAGCTCGCGCTCGGCCAGAACATGCTGGTCGCCTTCATGCCCTGGAACGGTTACAACTTCGAGGACTCGATCCTGATTTCCGAGCGCGTAGTTGCCGACGACCGGTATACCTCGATCCACATCGAGGAGCTGACGGTGGTGGCGCGCGACACCAAGCTCGGACCCGAGGAGATCACGCGCGACATATCGAACCTGTCGGAGGCGCAGCTCTCGAGGCTTGACGAGTCCGGTATCGTATACATCGGAGCGGAAGTCGAGGCGGGGGACGTTCTGGTGGGCAAGGTGACTCCCAAGGGCGAGACCCAGCTCACCCCCGAAGAGAAGCTGCTTCGCGCGATCTTCGGAGAGAAGGCCTCCGACGTCAAGGACACGAGCCTGCGCGTGCCTTCCGGGATTTCAGGCACGGTGATCGACGTGCAGGTGTTCACCCGCGAAGGCATCGAGCGCGACAAGCGCGCCGCCCAGATCATCGACGAGGAGCTGAAACGCTACAAGAAGGACCTCGCAGACCAGATGCGCATCGTCGAGAGCGATGCGTTCGAGCGCATCGAGCGCCTGCTCATAGGCAAGACCGCCAACAAAGGGCCCAAGAAGCTCCCCCGCGGGACCAAGATCACCAAATCCTACCTGGAGGGCGTCGAGCGCCACGACTGGTTCGAGGTGAGCCTCGCGAACGAGGACGCGGCCCAGCAGCTGGAGAGTCTTAAGGACGGTCTCGCGCAGACCCGGGTGAGGTTCGACGCGGCGTTCGAGGCGAAGAAAAAGAAGCTCACTCAAGGGGACGAGCTGCCGCCCGGAGTGCAGAAGATGGTCAAGGTCTACGTCGCCGTCAAGCGGCGCCTGCAGCCGGGAGACAAGATGGCCGGCCGCCACGGCAACAAGGGCGTGATCTCCAAGATCGTGCCGGTGGAGGACATGCCCTGCATGGCCGACGGCACGCCGGTGGACATCGTGCTCAATCCGCTGGGCGTTCCTTCGCGCATGAACGTCGGGCAGATCCTCGAGACCCACCTCGGCTGGGCGGCGAAGGGACTGGGACTGAAGATCGGCGAGATGCTCAAGGCGAGCGCGAAGGCGGTCGAGGTGCGCAAGTTCCTGAACCGCATCTACAACCACAGCGGAAAACCCGAGGACCTGAGCGGGCTCTCCGACGAGGACGTGATCACCCTCGCCGAGAACCTCAAGGGCGGGGTGCCGTTCGCGACCCCGGTTTTCGACGGCGCCTCCGAAGCCGAGATCAAGGACATGCTCGAGGCGGCGGGCTTGCCTCGCGCCGGACAGGTGAGCTTGTACGACGGGCGCACGGGCGAGCCCTTCGACCGGCAGGTCACGGTGGGCTTCATGCACATGCTGAAGCTGCACCACCTCGTGGACGACAAGATGCATGCGCGCTCGACGGGGCCCTACAGCCTCGTGACCCAGCAGCCGCTCGGCGGCAAGGCGCAGTTCGGAGGACAGCGCTTCGGCGAGATGGAAGTCTGGGCGCTCGAAGCCTACGGCGCCTCTTACACGCTGCAGGAGATGCTCACGGTGAAGTCCGACGACATCAACGGCCGCACCAAGGTCTACGAGAACATCGTCAAGGGCGACCACAAGATCGACGCGGGGATGCCCGAGTCCTTCAACGTGCTGGTGAAGGAAATCCGGTCGCTCGGCATCGACATCGACTTGGAACGTTTCTGAATCGGGCGAAGTTCACTCAATTGAACGCCATACCGGAGTAATACATGAAAGCACTGCTCGATTTGTTCAAGCAGGTGACGCAGGAAGAGGAGTTCGACGCGATCAAGATCGGAATCGCGTCGCCCGAAAAGATCCGCTCCTGGTCCTACGGCGAGGTGAAGAAGCCCGAGACGAT
>DASPXL010000228.1:0-7709 GCA_035637375.1 Burkholderiales bacterium | reverse complement strand
CGCGGGCGCTTCGAGCTCAGGCGCGCGCGACTGGAGCGCGAGCGAGCCGAGCGCACCGGGCGGTTCGCCGCGCGCGCTCCCAAAGCGAAAATGGATCCGGACGCGGAGAAGAAGCGCGCGATCATCCAGGCGGCCATCGAGCGGGCGCGGGCGAGAAGGAATGCAATCGGCCGCAAAGCATGAATCCGTCAAAACGCCGGAAAATCTTCGAGCGGCTGCGCGCGGCGAACCCGAACCCGACGACCGAGCTCGCTCACCGCACGCCCTTCGAGCTTCTGGTGTCGGTCGTGCTCTCGGCGCAGGCCACCGACAAGAGCGTGAATCTCGCGACCGAAAAGCTCTACCGCAGGGCCAACACCCCTGAGGGAATTCTCGCCCTGGGCATGGAAGGCCTGATCGATCACATACGCACGATCGGCCTGTACCGCTCCAAGGCGAAGCACATCCTCGAGACCTGTCGCCTCCTCGTCGAGCGCCACGGCGGAGAAGTGCCGCAGTCGCGCGAAGCGCTCGAGGCCCTGCCTGGGGTGGGCAGAAAGACCGCGAACGTGATCCTCAACACCGCCTTCGGCCATCCGACCATCGCGGTGGACACGCACATCTTTCGCGTCGCCAACCGCACCGGCATCGCGCCGGGGAAGGACGTGAGGGAAGTCGAGGAGAAGCTCCTCAAGCTCGTGCCCGAGGAATTCCGCAAGGACGCCCACCACTGGCTGATCCTGCACGGGTGCTACGTGTGCAAGGCGCGCAGGCCCGATTGCCCGCGGTGCGTGATCAGGGACCTGTGCGAGTTCCGGGGAAAGACGAAAGAGGACTGAGGGTTGGTCGTCATTCCGGACGCGCGCAGCGCGATCCGGAATCCAGGGTCCTTCGTGCAGAACGCCGCTGGATTCCCGCTTGCGCGGGAATGACGACACAGTCAGCGAACGACGTGCAGCACGCCCTTTCTGGCTCGAGTAGAAGTCGGCGAGGTCGGCCATGGCTACATCATTTCACCGGGCCGCTGCAGCGTTTTTTCGAACGAGGCACCGCTCCAGTCCCTCCGCGACCGCCGCCGCGATGCGCTTGCGCACATCCTCGGACTGCACCTTCAACTCTTCGTCGCGATTGACGATCACTCCCGCCTCGAGGAGCATGGCGGGAGCCCGCGCAGTCTTGAGCACGACCAGATTGTCGTAGTAATGCACGCCGTTCCTCCGGTCGGCGAACGGCTTGGATTCCCCCGGAATCGGGTCGGCGTGATAGAGCGAGGGCGAGAAGCCGGCGCGGCGCATCGCCTCGCCGATCGCGGAGGCGCAAGCGAGACTGGAGCGCACGAAAGCGCTCTTGCGCGAAACGAAGAGCGAGAACCCCGCGTACCGGTCGCTGAACAGGCGCTCGACGCGGTCGTACTCCCAGGTCTCGAGGAAATGCGGCTGCACCGAATCGTGGTGCACCGAGAGGAAGAAGGCCGCACCCGCGGCGGCGGCGGTGCGGCCCGCGAGCTTCGACATGAAGCCGTCGGAGCCGATCAGCATCGTCCCCAGCCCCCGGCCGCGCGCAGCGGACTCGATCTCGAGAGCGAGCTCGCGGTTGAATTCCAGCTCGGTGCGCCCGCGCGCGCTGGTGGCGCCCGGCTCCTCGAGGAAATGTCCCACGTCGATCGCGACCGTGGTTCGCGCCTGGGCCGGGGCGCAGGCGGCGGCGAGCAAAACGAGGATTGCCGGTCGCACCGGCCGATTCTGCAGCAGCCGCGCCGAGGCGGCAAGGACGCGCAGCGTATAAAATGGACGCTTTCCCGACACCGGGTTTGAAAGATGCGCTTCAACGGATCCGCCGCCTACGTTTCCACCGACGACCTGACGCTCGCGGTCAACGCGGCCATTATGCTGCAGCGCCCTTTGCTGGTAAAAGGCGAGCCCGGGACCGGCAAGACCATGCTCGCGGTGGAAGTGGCGAAGGCGCTCGGGCTGCCGCTGCTCGAGTGGCACATCAAGTCCACCACCAAGGCGCAGCAGGGCCTGTACGAGTACGACGCGGTGAGCCGCCTGCGCGACTCCCAGCTCGGCGACCCGCGCGTGCACGAGATCCGCAACTACATAATGCGCGGAATGCTGTGGCAGGCCTTCACCTCCGAGACGCCGGTCGTGCTCCTCATCGACGAGGTCGACAAGGCCGACATCGAGTTTCCGAACGACCTCCTGCGCGAGCTCGACCGCATGGAGTTCTTCGTCTACGAGACGAAGGAGCTGGTCAAAGCCAAGCAGCGCCCGATCGTGTTCATCACCTCGAACAACGAAAAGGAGCTGCCCGACGCCTTCCTGCGGCGCTGCTTCTTCCACTACATCCGCTTCCCCGACAAGGAGACGATGGAGAAAATCGTCGGGGTGCACTTCCCCGGGCTGAAGAAGTCGCTCTTGCGCGAAGCGCTCGAAGCGTTCTTCGAGGTGCGCGAAGTCCCGGGCCTGAAGAAAAAGCCCTCGACCTCCGAGCTCCTCGACTGGCTGAAGCTCCTGCTCGCCGAGGACATCCCGCCCGAGGCGCTCCGGAGCAAGGACCGCAAGACCATTATCCCGCCCCTCCACGGGGCACTGCTCAAGAACGAGCAGGACGTCCACCTTTTTGAACGTCTCATCTTCATGTCGCGGAATGCGCGTTGAATGCTGGGCCGGCTCCTCTCGGATGTGCTGCGTCAACTGACGGCGGAAAAGCGGACATCGCCGCGACCGGAAGCGCAGCTGCCCGGGGAAAATCCGCTCGCCGAGTACTTCTTCAACAATCCGGGGCGCCTGATACACAAGTGGCACCACTACTTCGACATCTACCACAGGCACTTCGCCCGATTCCGGGGCCGCTCTCCGGTCGTCGTGGAAATCGGCGTCTTCCACGGAGGATCCCTGCAGATGTGGCACCACTATTTCGGTCCGGGGACCCGCGTCGTGGGCATCGACATCGATCCTCGCTGCCGCAGCTTCGAGGATGAAGCCACGACGATACTCATCGGCGACCAGGGCGACCGCCGGTTCCTTGCCGAGGTGCGCGGGCGCGTGCCGCATATCGACATCCTGATCGACGACGGCGGACACAAGATGGCGCAGCAGATCACCACCTTCGAGGAGCTCTACCCCCACGTCCAGCCCGACGGCATCTATCTCTGCGAAGACATTCACACCTCGTTCATGCCGGAATTCGGCGGCGGGCATCGCCGCGAAGGAACCTTTCTCGAATACGGCAAGGCGCTGATCGACCGGCTCTACGGCTGGTACTCGCGCGATCACACGGTTCTGACGGCCGACGAATTCACCCGGGCAACCTACGCGCTGCACTTCTACGACAGCGTTCTCGTGATCGAGAAGAGCCCGAAAGCGCCGCCACAGACCTCGTTGACCGGCACGCCCTCTTTCTGAAGCCCCCGCCATGCTCTCCGGCTTCTTCGTCAAGCTCAAGGACCACAAGATCCCGGTCTCGATCAAGGAGTGGCTGACGCTGCTCGAGGCGATGCAGAAGGGCGTCATCTCGCCCTCGATCGACGAGTTCTACTGCCTGTCGCGCACGGCTCTGGTCAAGGACGAGCAGAATTTCGACAAGTTCGACCGCGCTTTCGGCGAATATTTCAAGGGAATCGAGTCGATCGCCGGAATCGAATTCGACGTGCCGCTCGAATGGCTCCTCAAGCACGCCGAGCTGAATCTGTCGCCGGAGGAAAAGGCGATGATCGAGGCGCTGGGCGGCTGGGAAAAACTCATGGAGGCGCTCAAGAAACGCCTCGAGGAGCAGAAAGGCCGGCACCAGGGCGGCAACAAGTGGATCGGCACCGCGGGCACCTCCCCTTTCGGCGCCCACGGCTACAACCCGGAGGGGGTTCGCATCGGCCAGGACGGCTCGCGCAGCCGCAGCGCCGTAAAGGTATGGGACCAGCGCGAATACCGCAACCTGGACGATTCGGTCGAGCTCGGCACGCGCAACATCAAGGTGGCGCTGCGAAGGCTGCGCAAGTTCGCGCGCGAAGGCGCGCTGGAAGAGCTCGACCTCGACACCACGATCGACAAGACCGCGCGGAACGCCGGCTGGCTCGACCTGCACATGCGGCCGGAGCGCCACAACGCGGTGAAGGTCCTCATGTTCCTCGACATCGGCGGCTCGATGGACGACCACATCAGGCTCTGCGAGGAGCTGTTCTCCGCCACCAAGACCGAATTCAAGCACCTCGAGTATTTCTACTTCCACAACTGCCTGTACGATTACGTGTGGAAAGACAACCGCCGGCGGCATTCCGAGCGCACCCGCACCTCCGACATCATGCACAAGTACGGCCACGACTATAAGCTCGTCTTCGTCGGCGACGCGACCATGAGCCCGTACGAGATCCTGCAGCCGGGAGGCTCGATCGAGTATTCGAACGACGAGGCCGGCGCGGTGTGGCTGAAGCGCATGCTGGAGGTGTACCCCAGGGCCGTCTGGCTCAACCCCGAGCCGGAGGAGATCTGGCCTTACCGCCAGTCGATCGGCATACTCAGGGAAATCATGGGAGGGCGAATGTACCCGACGACGGTCGAGGGCCTGGAACGCGCGATGCGCGCTCTCGCCAAATAGTCCCATGCGGATCCTCGCGGTTGCCGCCGCTCTGTTCGCCTTTTCCGTGCTCGCGAACGACGCCGCCGGCGCGCGCGTCGGCGGGAGGCAGCTTTGGGGCTCAATCGCCTACAGCAGCAAGTCGGGCGCTTTCGGCTATGCCGTGGACCGCAAAACCAAGCGCGATGCCGAAGCCGAGGCGTTTCGCCAATGCGGCGACTGCGACGTGATCAAGACCTTTCGCGACAGCTGCGGCGCCATCGCGGAAAGGCCGAAGAAGTTCGTGTGGGAAACCGGCGCCTCGCGGGAAATCGCCGAGCGCAAAGCGCTCCAGAGGTGCGGCGGCGAATGCAGGATCGCCGTGTGGGCGTGCACCAGCGAGAGGTGACGTCCGATATGTGGCTTGTTCCGTTCTTACCGGACGCTCCTATAAAAAAACAAGCGCTTAAGTCATCTTTGGCTTGCTCCCCCTAAACTTTTTTTCCATTCCGCGGAGGTAATGCCACGACCCTTTGATACTACGGGGGCTGGCTATGGTTGCGATCGTCAGCGGTAACGAGTTGGGTCTATTCAACAGCTCTTTGAACCTGCTCGGGAGCCAGGGTCCCTCAGGGCAGCCGAATCTAGGTCGTTCCGGCGAGCGGATTTACCTCAACAGCGCCACCGGCAATCTCATTGTTCAGCAGCAGGACGAGGTGCTCGTCGGCCTGGGGCCGGACGTGGCGCTGCTGCGCACTTATAACAGCCAGGGCCGCCTGAACGACGACAACGCCGACAACTGGCGCTTGAGCGTGCACAAGCAGCTGCTCGCATTGACCGGGACGGTCAACAGCGCCGGCAGCACGATCCGGCGGGTCAACGAGGACGGATCGGAATCCCTTTACACCTATGACGTCGGGTTAGGGGTTTACTTCAGCCCCGACGGGGACGGGGCGCACGATACCCTGAAGTTCAACGCGCTTGCCAATCAATGGACCTGGACCGACGGGAGCCTACGGAATACCGAGACCTACAACAGTGCAAGACAGCTCATCGCCAGCCGTGATCTTGACGGTAATACCACCACCTACACCTATACCGGCACCTTACTCACCCAGATCGCCGACGCCTCGGGCCAGAGCACCTTCCTGGACTATATCGGCAATAACTTAGGTCAGATCCGCACCGTGAGTCAGGGAGTGACCCAGACGCGGGTGCGATACAGCTACGACACCCTGAACCGGCTGACCCGGGTCAGCGTGGATTTATCCCCGCAAGACAACAGCATCGTCGACGGGAAGGTCTCCACCACCACCTACACCTATGACGGCACCAGCAAGCGGGTGGCCTCGATTACCCAAGGCGATGGCACCGCGGTCGGCTTCACCTATATCCAGGTCGGCACGGACTTCCGCGTAGCCAGCCTCACCGATGCCCTGGGGCAAGTCACCCGCTTCACCTACGACACCACCGCCCGCACTACCAGCGTGACCGACCCCCTGGGGCTGGTGACCGTGTTTGCCTACGACGCCATGAGCCGATTGACCGGCATTACGGGTCCGGCGGTAGGCGGGGTCTCCCAGGTCGTGAGCTATGCCTACGACGCCAGCAGCAACGTGACGAGCATGACCGATGCGCGCGGCAACGTCATTACCTATAGCTACGATGCCAACGGCGACCGGATCCAAGAGCGCGACGCAGCGGGCAACACGATACAGCGCGTGTTCGGCGCGAAGAACGAGCTGCTCGCCGAGACGGTGTATTCGGCAAGCACAGTGACGCTGGCGAGCGCGACCGGCGAGACCTGGACGCTCGCCGGCAAGGCGCAGACCGAAAGCGTCGTGCCGCCTTACCTCGTTTTGCCCGGCATGGGCGGCAGCTACGCGAGCGCGCCCGATAGTCCGGCAATCAGCGTGACCGGCGACCTCGACCTGCGCATGAAGCTCGCGGCGGACGATTGGACGCCGGTGGAAGAGGACGCGCTCATTTCCAATTTCGTCGGCGGATCCACCGTCAACGGCTACATGCTGAGCCTGGCGTCCACCGGACAGTTGCGCCTGAATTGGGCGGAGGATGCGACCAATACGCGGTTGCGCAGCGCGCTCTCGACCGTCGCAGTATCGGCGGCCGACGGCACGGCGAAATGGGTGCGGGCCACGCTCGACATAGACAACGGCCTCGCCGGCCGTGACGCGAAGTTCTATACGAGCGACGATGGCGTGACCTGGACGCAGCTTGGGGCCACCGTCGCGCAGGCCGGGGTGACGCTCGTCAACGACGGTACGCGGCCGCTGCACATCGGCATGCAGGCGAACGGCCTCACCTGGCCTTTGAACGGCAAGGTCTATTACGCCGAAGTGCGCAACGGCATCGACGGCGCCGTGGTTGCAGCTTTCAATCCTGCCGCCGCGGCCACGAGGCAACCGAGCGCGCCCCTGACCAATCGCTACGTCTATGACGCAAACAACCATTTGCGCTTCACGGTGAGCGCTGAAGGCCTGGTCACCGAATATCGCTACAACGCCTCCGGCCGACGAATCGCGGCCATCGGGTACACCGCTTCGCGCTACACCGTCAGCACCCTCGCGCCGAGCGCCACGCTCAGCGAAGCGAACCTCACCGCCTGGCTGCCGGCGGATCGTTCGGCCTCCATTCGCACCGACACCGCATACGACTTCCGCGGGCAGGTCGCGAGCACGATCACCTGCAAGGCGGTGAACGCGGCAGGGGCGGGCATCCTCGACGGCACCGAGGCGGTCACGCAATATGTCTACGACCAGGCGGGGAACCTGCTCAAGACGATCGATCCCCGGGGCACAGCCACCACCTTTGTGTACGACGGCTTAGGAAGGCTGCTTTCGACGACCGACGCCCTGGGGCGGGTCACACTCACGCAATACGACGACGCCAACCGCAAGACCGTGCTCACGCTCGCCAATGGGCTCGTCACTACCTCGACCTATGACACCACGGGCCGGCTTATCAGCGTCCTACAGAGCGCCAACAGCTTGGGGCTCGGCGAGACCAAGTACTTCTACGACGCCGACGGCCGGCTGCGCCGCAGCGAAGATCCGACCGGCATCAAAACACACATCCTCTATGACGAGGCCGGGCGCAAGGTCGCCGTCATCGACGGTGACGGCAGCCTGACCGAATTCCTCTACAACGCCGACGATCAA
>DASPXL010000227.1:0-1515 GCA_035637375.1 Burkholderiales bacterium | reverse complement strand
CGCCGCGCTCCTGCCTCCACACCGCGCGGAAACGGTCGATGCCGGGCTTGAGCTCGGCGGCCGTGTCCAGCCCCAGCACGTTCATCCCGAGCCGCGCGGCGCGCTCGGCCGCCTGGGGTGAATGCACGCCGTACCAGAGCGACGGATGCGGCTTCTGCAGCGGCGGAACGGCGAGCGCGAGGCGCCGCTTCCTGCCTCCCTCTTCGCTGACGGTCACCGCGCCCTCGCTCAAGGCATCGAGCACGAAGCCGACGATCTCCTGAGATGCCTTTTCCGTTTGCGCCGGATCGACGTCGAAGAAGCGCACCTCCGCGGGCAGCGCGCCGCGGCCGAAGGCCATTTCCAGCCGCCCGCCGCTCATCTGGTCGAGCATGCCGATTTCCTCGAGCAGCCGCAGAGGATGATAGAGCGGCGCGACGTAGACCATGGGCCCGAAGCGCAGGCGCTTCGTGCGCTGCGCCACCGCCGCGAGGAAGACGGAGGGCGAAGGCGCCATGCCGAGCGGGGTGAGATGGTGCTCGGCGACGTGGTAGGCGTAAAAGCCCGCGCGCTCGTAGGCCTCGACGATCTCGAGCCGCTCGCGGTAGTACCGGTCGAGCGGGCTGTCGTTCCGGTCCAGGTGATCGAAGACGCCGAATTCCACGTCTAGCGCCACGCCTTCCTCGGCTATGCGCCCGCCGCCTCGATCTCGCGCATCGACTGACTGGTGAATTCCGAGCTCGGCGCGTCGCCGCCGATCACGAACATCAGGGTCGAGTACTTGTTCTTCGGGCCGCGGGTCACGTTCACGAAGCGGCGGATCGCCCCAGGCGGGAACGAGACCACGTCGAGCGGCTTCAGGTCGACGTGATCGAGCTTGCCGCCCTTACCCTCCCAGATCGCGCGCCAGGTTCCGCTCATCGCGATGAAGGTCTCGTTGGTGTCGTGGTTGTGCAGCATCGGGCCTTTGCCCGGGCGCGCCCGGCAATAGCCGAGGTTGAAGCCCTCGGAGATCTTGATCGCGGCCATTCTCGCCGCCTTCAGTCCCACCGGCGATTGCTTGCCCCCACGCTCGGTCTTCGGCGGCTGGAAGCCGATGACGTTGTAGAGAATGCGCTCGCAGCCGGGCATCTTGGAATCGGGCAACCCGCCGTCGGAGCCTTTGAGCTTCCTGAAGCGCGCGACGCGCTTCATCATTTCCTTGCGCGAAATGCCGCGGCGCGGCAGGGTCTCTCGGTAATTCATGGGAACCTCCAAAACCGATGCTGCATAATACTACCGAGGAGAAGGGATGAAAGCGCCGCGCTTTGCCTACGCGAGACCGGCGAGCGTTGCCGAAGCGCTCGCGCTGCTCGCCGAGCACAAGGACGAGGCGCGCGTGCTCGCGGGCGGCCAGAGCCTCGTGCCGATGCTGAACTTCCGCGTCGCGGCGCCGAAAGTTCTCGTCGACATCAACCGCATCGCGGGTCTCGCGGGGGTCAAGGTCACCAGGAACCACATCCGCATCGGTGCGCTCACCCGCCACGTCGAGCTGGA
>DASPXL010000226.1:0-3932 GCA_035637375.1 Burkholderiales bacterium | reverse complement strand
CGCATTTCCCGCGGCTGCATCACCTGAATGTTCCCTCTCCCGCTTGCGGGAGAGGGTTAGGGTGAGGGCCGCTCATTTGTGCTTGAAGTTGGGCTTGCGTTTCTCCACGAACGCCGCCATGCCTTCCTTCTGGTCCTCGGTCGCGAAGAGCGCGTGGAACAGCCGCCGCTCGAAGAGCATCCCTTCGGCGAGCGGCGACTCGAAGGCGCGGTTGACCGATTCCTTCGCCATCATCACCGAGGGCAGCGAGAACTCGGCGATCTGCGCCGCGGCGGCGAGCGCCTCCTCGATCAGCTTGTCGGCGGGCACCACGCGTGAAACCAGCCCCGCGCGCTCGGCCTCGGCGGCATCCATCATCCGCCCGGTGAGCACGAGGTCCATCGCCTTGGCCTTGCCCACCGCGCGCGGCAGGCGCTGCGTGCCGCCGGCTCCGGGGATGATGCCGAGCTTGATCTCGGGCTGGCCGAATCTTGCGCCCTCCGCGGCGAAGACGATGTCGCACATCATCGCGAGCTCGCAGCCGCCGCCGAGCGCGTAGCCCGCGACCGCGGCGATCACGGGCTTCCTCACCGACTTCATCCGCTCCCAGTTGCGCGTGACGAACTCGCCCATATAGACGTCCCGGTAGCCCCGGTCCTTCATCGCGCCGATGTCGGCGCCCGCGGCGAAGGCCTTGTCGCCGCCGGCGATGACGATCGCGCCGATCCCTTCATCCGCATCGAACTTCGCGAGCGCCTCGCCCAGCTCGTTCATCAGCGCGTCGTTGAGCGCGTTCAGCGCCTTCGGCCGGTTGAGGGTGATCATGCCGACCCGGCCGCGGGTCCCGACTATGATGTTTTCATATGCCATTGGAGTAGACTTTCGCGAAGAACCTCAGGGAGAAGCGCCTGATTTTATCAGGCCGCTCTCACCCTCCCTTCTCCCGCAAGCGGGAGAAGGGATGATGTTCTCGCGAAAGGAGGCCGTCATGATCGATCCGCGTACCGCATCCTTGGGGGCGCTGCTGCTGCGCCTGTCGCTCGGGGCGATGTTCATCGCCCACGCCTCGTTCAAGTATTTCGTGTTCACCCTGCCCGGCACGGCGCAGTTCTTCGCCTCGGTCGGGTTCCCGGGCCCGCTCGCCTACGTCGTGTTCGCCGCGGAGCTGATCGGGGGCGCGATGCTCGTGCTGGGCGTGTACGCGCGCTGGGTCGCGCTCGCGTTCGTGCCGCTCCTGCTCGGCGCGACCACGGTGCACTGGGGCAACGGCTGGGCGTTCGACAGCAAGGGCGGCGGCTGGGAGTATCCCGTGTTCTGGGCCGTGGTCCTGGTGGTGCAATCCATGATCGGCGACGGCGCCCTCGCGCTCAAGGGCTCCAGCTCCGCGACGGAGCCGGAGCCCGAGCCGGAACCCGAAGCATCGGTCTGAACGGCGACCGCCCCGCGACCGCGCTTACTCGAGGGTGATCTTCTGCTCGCGGATCACCTTGCCCCAGCGCTCGAGCTCCGCGCGTATCCACTGGTCGAGCTGCGCGGGCGTGCCGCCCGCCGTCTCCAGACCCTGCTCGGCGAAGCGCGCCTTCACGTCCGGCAGGTCGAGTATCTTTATGACTTCCGCGTTCAGGCGCGCGACGATCCCGGGCGGCGTTTTCGCCGGCGCGAGCAGGCCGACCCAGGCTTCCGACACGAAGCCCGGATAGGTTTCGCTCATCGCGGGCACGCCCGGCGCGACGGGACTGCGCCGCGCGGAGGTGATCGCGAGGGCGCGCAGGCGCCCCGCCCTCATGTGGGAGCTGACGCTGGGAACGGTCGCGAACATCGCATCGACCTCTCCTCCCACCAGATCGCCGAGAGCGAGCCCCGCCCCCTTGTACGACACCATCGTGACCTCGATTCCCGCCTCGATCTTGAGCAGCTCCATCAGGAGGCGCGCGGGGGACCCGGGCCCCACGACCGCGAAATTGATCGCGCCCGGCCTCGACTTGGCGAGCTTGACGAAATCCCCCGCGCTCGCGACGCCCAGGCCCGGACGCACGACGAGCACCAGCGGCCCGCGCACGAGGAGCGATATGGGGGCGAGATCGGCGAGCGTGTCGTAGGGGAGATTCCCGAACAGGTGCGGATTGGCGGCATGGCTGTCGAACACCGCGAGCAGCGTGTATCCGTCCGGCGCCGCCCTGACCGCGGCCGCCGTGCCCAGGGTTCCCCCAGCGCCCGGGCGGTTTTCGACGAGAAACTGCCGGCCGAGCGCCTCGCCCAGCTTCGCCGCGACCAGGCGCGCGCAGATGTCAGCGAGGCCGCTCGCCGCGTTCGGCACGATGATCCGGACCGGTTTATTCGGGTAACCCTGCCCTGAAGCCTGGGGCGCCGCTGCTAGAATTGCGAGAGCAAGTCCGGCAACAGCCTGGCGCGCGCGGGTCATGCGCTCGATGATAATGCGTGCCGGCAGCGAAGGGGGATCGCACATGAAACGCGACGTCGTCGAGATCGGAAGGCCCGAGCGCCCGCTCCGCGGGCGCGTGAGCGCGGAGGAATGGCGGCTGCGCTGCGAGCTCGCGGCGGCGCACCGCCTGGTCGCGCACTTCGTGTTCGTCGACATGAGCTACAACCACATCTCGGTGCGCGTTCCCGGCGAGCCGGATCATTTTCTCGTCAAGGCCGACAACGTTTTCATGGAGCAGGTCACCGCGTCCAATCTCGTCAAGTACGACCTGGACGGGAACCTCGCGATGGATTCCGGCCACAAGGCGAGCCCGGCCGCATACAACCTGCACGCGGCGGTGCTGAAGGCGCGGCCCGACATCGCCGCCGCCGTGCACACGCACTCCCCGGCGAACCTCGCCGTATCGGCGCAGAAAGGCGGCCTGCGGCCGATCACGCAGCAGGCGATGCGCTTCTACAAGCGCATCGCCTATTATCCGAACGAGGTCGACGACACGACGCGCGAAGGCGCCGACCGGCTGGCCGCGGCCCTGGGCGGCAAGTGGGCGATGATCCTCGAGAACCACGGCGCGCTGGTGTGCGGCACCTCGCTCGCCGAGGCCTACATCTACCATCACTTCCTCGAGCTTGCCTGCCGCGCCCAGGTGGGCGCGCTCGCGGGCGGCGCCGAGCTCATCACGCCCGCGCCGGAAGTGTGCGAGGAGCGCGCGAAGAAATTCGGCCGCATCGGGCAGTACGACAGCAACAGCCGCGACTGGGTGGCGAGCATGGCGCTCGCCGAGAAGCTCTTCCCCGATCACAAGGAGTAGTCCATGGCAAAGAGCGCCCGGGGCAAATTCGACGTCGGAGGCGTGCTGCTCGCGCAGCCGTTCAAGATCCGCAGGCTCGGGCACTTCGGCCTGAACGTCCCCGATCCCGCGGCCTGCCTCGACTTCTACTGCGAGGGGCTGGGTTTCCGCATCTCCGATCCGCTCGACGTCGCCGAGCACCATCCGAAGAAAGACGAGCTGAAGAGGCTCGGCGACACCAACATGTATTTCCTGCGCCACGGAACCGACCACCACTCGTTCGTGCTGTGCAACGGCACTGTATACAATGCGGCGGGCCGCGGCGGCGACATCCCCGCCGACGTCACCGTGAACCAGTTGACCTGGCAGGTGGCTAGCCTCGCCGAGGTGTCGAACGCGCTCGACTGGTTCAAGGCGAAGGAGGTGCGCATCGCGCGCGTCGGCCGCGACATGCCGGGCTCGAACTGGCACTGCTATCCGTACGACCCGGAGGGCCACCGCAACGAGATCTACTACGGCATGGAGCAGATCGGCTGGACGGGCCTCCCCAAGCCGCGCGCGATGCACGAGCGGGGTTTTCGCGAGCGCCCGCCGCTGCCGCAGATCCCCGAATACGAAGAGGTGCGGAAAAGCCGCGAGCAGGGCGTCGATTTCAACTCGGGGTTCCGCCATCCGGAAAAAATGCCGGCGAAATACGACGTCGACGGAATTCTCCTTCCGCGG
>DASPXL010000225.1:0-2261 GCA_035637375.1 Burkholderiales bacterium | reverse complement strand
GCGCCCAGCGCGAGGAGCAGGATCACGAGGAAGGTCACGACGTAGCCGATGATGAATTTCGGGAAGCGCTCCCAGATCTCGCCGATTTTCGCCGTGTCGCCCGGGCGCACGTCGATGTGCCGGGTCCAGATCCAGGCGAGGATAAATGCCCAGATGCCGATGAAGATGTCGATGAAGACCTTCACCATGGTGGTGGCGCCGAGTATCCAGCCTTTCGCGTAGTTGACGCCTTCGGCGGCGGCGCCCGCGAGGATCAGCGACTCGGTGATCGCGCCGCTCGCGACCGCGGCCCCGTCGGTCTTGACCGCGAGGCCCATCCACGCGCCCGCCACCATGGGCTCGCGAGCGAGAAACGCATTCGCCGCGAACGGAAGGATCAGCAGCTCGACCACGGCGAAGACCACGACGAGCGAGGCCACCATGATGGGCACCACGGGCCGCGCGCGGATCGCGCTGCCGGTCGCGATCGCCGCCGACACGCCGCAGATGGATATGCCCGAGGCGAGGGGCGCCGCCCACTCGCGGCTGAATCCGAACCATTTGCGCGCGACGAAGTAGACGACCGCCCAGTAGATCAGATAGGCCTCGATGATCGCCGCCAGGCCGCGGAACATGACCGACTTCGCGAGAATCGGCTGCGCCGCCGCGGTCACCCCGAGAAATCCGCCGAGAACAACGATCGCCGTCTTGATGTACCACTCGGGCCGCACCGCCTCCTTCATCCACCCGGCAAAGCCGGGGAAGAAATTGCCGACGACGAGCCCGGCGGCGAGCGCGACGATGAACCCGCCTTCGTTGGTGAGCTTCAGCGACCAGCCGATGCCGAATTTCTGCAGGTCGGCGGGCGTCGTCACCGCGAGATTCGCGTAGCTGCCTGCGATCCAGCACAGGTAGCTGATCCAGAACACCGCGGTGAAGCCCAGTGCAAAGCGCCTGACATCGGCCTTCAACGCGGCCGCGCCCGCGGTCATGACGGCGAGCAAGGCGACGTAGGTGGCGATCAGGGCGCCAATGCCGCCGAGCCAGGCATAGCTCTTGGAAGCCGGCGCGAGAGCTTTCGACAGGTTGTTCCATACGGCCGTGGTGACGACCCAGCCCAGGATATCCGTTCCGGCCAGCATGCCGAGCGCGAGCACGAAAACCAACAAGCCGATCCAGACCGACAGCCAGTCTTCGCTGACACCTTTCGAATCCATGGTTCCCCCTGGAGGAAATTCCTGCGCCGCCGCTTCGCTTTTCCGGCCGCAGAAGCGGAAACTTACCGGCTTGACTCAAAAGCAGGAACGAATTTTACGTTCATTCTTAATAACCCATCCTGATTTTGCGTTTGTGCTATGTTGCCCTGCCGCGAACGCCAGCTTGCCCAGCGATGCCCGAGTTCTACGACGCCCTCGAGACCCGCGCCCCGGAGATGCGCGAGCGCTCGCTGATGGCGGGGCTGGCCGGCCAGATCGCGCATGCCAAGCGCCGCGCGCCCGGCTGGGCGCGTATTCTTTCGGAGGTCGATCCTGCCGCCATCACCAGCCGGGCGGCGCTGGCGAAGCTGCCGGTCACACGCAAGTCGGATCTGGTTGCGCTGCAAAAGGCCGAACGTCCTTTCGGCGGCCTGAACGCGACGCCGGTGCCGCAGCTCGGCAGGATTTTCGTTTCACCCGGACCGATCTACGATCCCGAGGGACGCGGCCGCGACTGGTGGCGTGCCGGACGCGCGCTTTTCGCGGCGGGTTTTCGTGCCGGCGATCTGGCCCTGAATGCCTTCGCCTACCATTTCACGCCGGCGGGCTCGATGCTCGAATCCGGTGCGCTCGCGCTTGGCTGCGCGGTCGTGCCGAGCGGAACCGGTCAGACCGAAATGCAGGTCGCCACGATCGCCGATCTGCGCGCGAGCGCCTACATTGGTACGCCGTCTTTTCTGAAGCTCATCGTCGAGAAAGCCGATGAGCTGAAAGCGGACATCGGCAGTCTGAAGAAAGCGGCGGTGGGAGCCGAGTACCTGCCGGCGGCGCTGCGTGCCGCGATGAGCGAACGCGGCATACGCGTGCTGCAGTCCTACGCTTCGGCCGATCTCGGCCTGATCGCCTACGAATCCGAGGCGCTCGAAGGCATGATCCTCGACGAAGGCCTGATACTCGAGATCGTGCGTCCCGGCACCGGCGATACAGTGTCCGACGGCGAAGTCGGCGAGGTGGTCGTCACCACTTTCAATACGGACTACCCGCTGATCCGCTTCGGCACCGGAGACCTTTCCGCCGTGTTGCCCG
>DASPXL010000224.1:0-1926 GCA_035637375.1 Burkholderiales bacterium | reverse complement strand
TTTTGTTTTCCGGCCCCGATCGTTCGGGCACCGCCCCGTACAATGGCGCGATGCCCGCCGAACCGCCCTACTCAGGGCTTACGCCCGATACCGTTCTGGACGCGCTCGCGAGCGCGGGCTTGTGCGGCGATGGGCGGCTGCTCGCGCTGAACAGCTACGAGAACCGCGTCTACCAGGTTTGGCTCGAAGCCGCAGCGGAGCCGCAGGCGGCTTCGGTCGTGACCAAGTTCTATCGTCCCGCGCGCTGGACCGACGCGCAGATCCTCGAGGAGCACGCCTTTACCGGGGAGCTCGCCGAGCGCGAGATTCCGGTGGTCGCGCCGCTTGCGATCGAAGGAAGGACATTGCACGAATTCGGCGGCTTCCGCTTCGCCGTCTACCCGCGCCGGGGCGGCCGCACGCCGGAGCTCGAGGACCGCGACACGCTCGAATGGATGGGACGGTTCATCGGGCGCATCCACGCTTTGGGCGCGACCCGTACCTTCGCGGAGCGGCCCGCGCTCGACATCGAGAGCTTCGGCCGCGAGCCGCGCGACTGGCTGCTCGCGCACGATTTCATTCCCGCCGATCTCCTCGACGCCTGGAGGAGCGTTGCCGAGCTCGCGCTCGCGGGCGTCGCGCGCTGCTACGAGCGCGCGGGCGACGTGCGGGTGCTGCGCCTGCACGGCGATTGCCACGCCGGCAACGTGCTCTGGACCGACGATGGACCGCACTTCGTCGATTTCGACGACTGCCGCTCAGGCCCCGCGATCCAGGATCTGTGGATGCTGCTCTCGGGGGACCGTCCGTCGATGACGCGGCAGCTCGCCGATGTGCTCGCCGGCTACGAGGACTTCCACGACTTCGACCCGCGCGAGCTGAATCTGCTGGAGGCGCTGCGCTCGCTGCGCCTCATCCACTACTCGGCCTGGCTTGCGCGGCGCTGGGACGATCCCGCCTTCCCCGCCGCGTTTCCCTGGTTCAACACGCAGCGTTATTGGCAGGACCGGATACTCGAATTGAAGGAACAGGTCGCTTTGATGGACGAACCGCCTCTGGAGCGCGTGCGCACGCGATGACCGAAAAAATCCGCATCCTTCGCCGCCCCGACGGGGCGGAAATCGCCTACGGCCTCGCGCGCGGGAACGCGCCGCGGCCGCTGCTCGCGCTCGCGCACGGCATGGGCAGCAACATGACGCGCTGGTCCGAGTTCTTCGGGCAGACGGCGTTGAGGGCGTCGTGGGACCTCCTGCGCTTCGACATGCGCGGCCACGGCGGCTCGCTGTGGCGCGGCCGGACCGGCATGGAGATATGGTGCGACGACCTCGCCGCGATTCTCGATGCGGAGCGCTACGAGCGCGCCGTCGTCGGCGGAAATTGCCTGGGCGCGAATTTCGCGTTGCACTTCGCCCATCGCTATCCGCAGCGGACGCAGGGCCTGGTGCTGGTCGAGCCGATGCCGCTTGAGGCGCAGGCGGGACTTCTGCGAAGCCTGCGCTGGCTCGCGCCGCTCGTGCGCCTCGCTGCGGCCGGCATCCGCGCGCTGAATGCGCTCGGCCTGCACCGAAGACGCCTCCCCATTCTCGATCTTGAGGAGCTCGATAAGGCCTCGCGCGCCGCGGCGCGGCAAGACCCGCAGGCGATATCGCGGCTGTACGCTTCGCCGCTCTTCGATCTTCGCTACATGCCGAGCGCCCCCTACCTGCAGGATCTGCTGGAACTGTGGCGCCCGGTGCGACTGGATACGATAGTCGCACCCGCGCTCGCGCTTCCCTCGACCGGGGCGCGTTTCACCGACCCGGCTCGGGTCGAGGCGGCGCTCCACGCGATGCCGCGCCTGACGCTGGAGCGCATCGAAGCGCTGCACTGGATTCCGACCGAGCAGCCGCTGCGCATGCGCGAGGCAATCGAGCGCTGGTGCGAGCGCCTGTTGAAGTAAGATGCCGG
>DASPXL010000223.1:0-4041 GCA_035637375.1 Burkholderiales bacterium | reverse complement strand
ATTTCGAGCTCACCGCCGCAGCGCTCGCCTTCATCTTCGCGAGCGCCGTGCTGCACACCGCCTATTACCTGCTGCTCGACCGCGGCTACCGGTACGGCGATCTCTCGGTCGTCTACCCGCTCGCCCGCGCGACGGGCCCTTTCCTCACGGTGCTCTTCGCAGTCGCCCTGCTGGGGGAGCGGCCGGGCATCCTCGCGATGTGCGGCGCGGCGCTCGTCGTAGGCGGCGCGTTCTTTCTCGCGGCGAGCCCGGAGAAGCTGCGCGAGGCGGGCGCCATGCGCGGTGTCGCTTTCGCCCTGCTCACCGGCTGCATGATCGCGTCGTATACAGTCGTCGATAAGCAGGCCGTCAGCGCCTTCCTGATTCCGCCCATCCTCCAGGACTGGGGCGCGAACCTCGGCCGGGTGATCGTGATGGCGCCGCTCGCGCTCAGGCGCCGCGACGAGATCAGGGCCGCCTGGACCCGGCAGAAGAAGGCGGTGATCCTGGTCGCCGTGCTCTGCCCGCTCTCCTATATCCTCGTGCTGACCGCGATGGTGTTCACTCCGGTCAGCTACGTCGCGCCTGCGCGCGAGATCAGCATCCTGTTCGGCGCTCTGATGGGAGCGCATTGGCTGCAGGAAGGTGACGTCACGCGCCGCATCGCCGCAGCCGCGGCGATGGCGCTCGGAGTCGTCGCGCTCGCGATCGGCTAGGATAGCGTCCGGAAAACGCCTTCATGGACATTTCTTTCGCCTCCGCGGTGGTCATCCTGCTGCTGGTCACCGACCCGATCGGCAACATCCCGCTGTTCGTCTCGCTGCTGCGGCACGTCAAGCCCGCGCGCCGCCTCCGGGTGATCGCGCGCGAGTGCGCGATCGCGCTCGCCGTGCTGCTCGTATTCGTGGTGTTCGGCAGGGCGCTTCTCGATCTCTTCGGACTGTCCGAGCGCTCGCTCAACCTCGCCGGCGGCGTGATCCTGTTCCTGATCGCGCTGCGCATGATCTTCCGCAGCCGCGAGGGCATTTTCGGCGACACGCCCGCGGGCGAGCCGCTCATCGTGCCGCTCGCGATCCCCTCGATCGCGGGACCCGCGGCGATCGCCACCGTGGTGCTGCTCGTCTCGCGCGCGCCCCAGCGGCTGCCGGAGTGGCTTGCGGCGATCACCGTGGCGATAGCGGTTTCATTCGTGGTCCTGATCTTCGCCGAGCGCATCAGCCGGTGGATGGGCGAGCGGGTGCTCGAGGCCTTCGAGAGGCTGATGGGGCTGCTGCTCACCACGATCGCGGTGGAGATGCTGCTGAGAGGGATCGAGGGTTTCGTCCGTTACCTGCAACCCGGCTAGACCCGCTGCGGATCGGCGCCGGTTCGACTCACGCGGGAATCGCGTCGCGTATCGCAGGCAGCATGCGCGCGACCGCCTCGCGCCCTTCGGCGATCACGCTCTCCGCGCGGTGGTAGTCGAGCGAGCCCAGGTGCGCGAGCCGCGGCGCGAGCAGCACGTCGGGCGGCTCACCGGCGAGACGGCTGCGCGCGATCCGGTCCTGCATCACGTCGATCGAGCCCATCAGCGCTTGCAGCATCGAGGGCGGCGCGCCGGTTTCGTCCTCTTCGGCCGGGGTCCCGGCGCGGCGCGGAAAGAGCTTGCCGAGGAGCCGGTGCCGCCCCGTCTGCGTCATCGATTCCTCGCGGTTCCTGCGCGTGCGGCGCCCGACGATTCCGGAGTTGACGTCCACCGCGATGACGGTGTCCGCGCCCATCGCGCGGCACAGCGACACCGGAACCGGATTCACCACCCCGCCGTCGACCAGATAGCGGCCCTCGCGCAGCACCGGCCGGAACAGCCCCGGCACGGCGATCGAGGCGCGGACGGCGTCCGACACCTTGCCCTCGCGCAACCAGATTTCCCGGCCGGAGGTGACGTCGGTCGCCACCGCGGCAAACGGGACGGCGAGCTCGGAAAACTCGCGCTCGAGGAACTGCTCGCGAATGAAATCGGCGACGCGCTCCCCCTTGATGAGGCCGCCGCGCAACCGGATGTCGAGCAGCCCGAGCATGCTCTTCCAGTCGAAGGCAAGCGCCCAAGCCTCGACCTGATCGAGACGTCCGGCCGCGAACGCCGCGCCGACCAGCGCCCCGATCGAGCACCCCGCGATCAGATCCGGCTCGACGCCCTCGGCGCTCAGCGCGCGCAGCACGCCGATGTGCGCCCAGCCGCGCGCCGCGCCGCTGCCGAGCACGAATCCGATTTTGGGCCGACGCGCCACGGCTTATCGATAGTGCGGAGCCCGCATCACATCCGCTCGAAAATCGCCGCGATCCCCTGCCCGCCGCCGATGCACATCGTGACCAGGGCATAGCGCTTGTGCGTGCGGTGGAGCTCGTAGATCGCCTTGACGGCGAGGAGACAGCCGGTCGCGCCGATCGGATGGCCGAGCGCGACCGCCCCGCCGTTGGGATTGACCTTGGCGGGATCGAGACCGAGATCGCGCGTCACGGCCATCGCCTGCACCGCGAACGCCTCGTTCGACTCGATCACGTCCATGTCGGCGGGTTTCAGGCCCGACTTCTCGAAGACGCGCTTCACTGCCGGGATCGGCCCCAGGCCCATCAACTGGGGCTCGACGGCGGCGTGCGAGTACGCCACCAGGCGCGCGAGCGGCTTCGCGCCCTCTCTCTGCGCCGCGGATTTTTCCATGAGCACCACTGCGGCGGCGGCGTCGTTGATGCCCGAGGCGTTGCCCGCGGTCACCGTGCCGTCCTTCTTGAACACGGTCTTGAGCTTCTGCAGATCGGCGAGCGTGGCGTCTTTTCGGACGTGCTCGTCGGTGTCGAACTGCGCCGGGCCCTTTTTCGACTTCACTTCGACCGGGACGATCTGGCTCCTGAAGAGACCGGCGTCGAGCGCCTTCGCCGCGCGCCTGTGGCTCTCGAGCGCAAATGCATCCTGCTCGTCGCGAGTGATGCCGTATTTCGCCGCGACGTTCTCCGCGGTGACCCCCATGTGGCCGTGGCCGAATGGGTCGTGCAGCGCCGCGGTCATCGCGTCGATCACCTGCGAGTCTCCCATGCGCTGGCCCCAGCGCGCGGCGGGCATGAAGTATGCGGCGCGGCTCATGCTCTCCGCGCCCGCGCCGATCGCGACGTCGGTGTCGCCGAGCAGGATGTGCTGCGAGGCCGAGACGATCGCCTGCAGGCCGCTGCCGCACAGGCGGTTCACGGTGAGGCAGGGCGTCCCGACCGGCATCCCGCCTTCGATCGCCGCGACGCGGGAAAAGTACATGTCCTTCGCCTCGCCGTGGATGACGCTGCCGAAGACGACGTGGCCCACGCTCGCCGGATCGATCTTCGCCCGCGAAACGGCCTCCCTCACGCAGATAGCGCCGAGCGCGGTCGGCGCGACGTCCTTGAGCGAGCCGCCGTAATCGCCGATCGCGGTGCGCACGCCGCTCGTCACCACCACTTCACGCTGTGCCATGGAATACTCCTTGGATCATGCCGCGAGCCGCCGCAGGGCGGCGGGTCGCGCGAACAGATCGTGGGTGTCGGAACGGAACACTTTCACTTGCGCCCAGTCGCCCGGCGCGAGCTTGCCCGCGCCTTCGATGCGCACGATGCCGTCGATTTCCGGGGCGTCGGCGGCCGAGCGCGCCACCGCGCCTTCCGGCTTCACCTCGTCCACCAAGACCTTGAGCGTCTTCCCGACCTTGCGCTTCAGGCGCCGCGCGCTGATTTTTTCCTGGAGCCGCATCAGGCGCGCGCGGCGTTCTTCGCGCACTTCTTCCGGAAGCGCCCCGGGCAGCTCGTTCGCCCTGGCGCCCTCCACCGGCGAATAGGCGAAGCAGCCGACGCGGTCGAGCTCGACTTCCTCGAGGAATTCGAGCAGCTCCCGGAATTCGCTTTCAGTCTCACCGGGAAAGCCCGCGATAAAGGTGCTGCGGATCGTGATGTTGGGGCAGATCTTGCGCCAGGCGCGGATGCGCTGGAGGTTGTCCTCGCCGCTCGCCGGGCGCTTCATCAGCTTGAGGATCCTGCGGCTCGCGTGCTGGAAGGGGACGTCGA
>DASPXL010000222.1:0-6028 GCA_035637375.1 Burkholderiales bacterium | reverse complement strand
CCTGCTGCACGGCACGCTCGACTGGGTGCCCGTGACCGGAGTTTTCGCGCTCGTCGTGCTGGGCAGCATCTATTTCCTGTACGCGACCGCGAAGTCGGAGCTCGCGCCCCCGGAGGACCAGGGCGTGATCATCAGCTCGTCTCAGGCCGCACCCAACTCGACGCTGCAGCAGAGGCAGCTCTATACGCGCGAGGTGTACGAGACTTTCGTCAAGCACCCGGAGACCGACCACGTTTTCCAGCTCGACGTCCCGGGGCAGACGATCGCCGGCATGGTGCTCAAGCCCTGGAGCGAGCGCAAGGCGACCGCCGCCCAGCTTCAGCCGATCGTCCAGAACGAGCTCGGGCAGATCGCGGGCTTGCGCGCGGCGGCGTTCCAGCCGCCGCCGCTTCCCGGCGCCTTCGGTCTTCCGGTGCAGTTCGTCATCCAGACCACGGATCCCTTCGAGCGGCTGAACGAGGTGGCCTCCGCTTTCCATCAGCAAGCGCAGAAGAGCGGCATGTTCATCTTCGTCGACAACGACCTCAGGTACGATCTGCCGCAGTCGACGATCGTCATCGACAGGGAGCTGACGGCCCAGCTCGGGCTGACGATGAAAGACGTGGGCGGGGCGCTGTCTTCGCTCGTCGGCGGCGGCTACGTCAACTACTTCAGTTTCCACGACCGCGCCTACAAGGTGATTCCGCAGGTGCAGCAGGCCGACCGGCTGAACGCCGACCAGCTGAACAATACCTATATCCGCACCGCGAGCGGCAGCTCGATTCCGCTCTCGACTCTCGTCCACATCACGACGAAGACCGTTCCGCAGGCGCTCAATCGCTTCCAGCAGCAGAACGCGGCGACCATCGCCGGGGTGCCCTTCCCCGGCATCACCCAGGGCGAGGCGATCGCCCACCTCCAGAATCTCGCCGCGCGGACGCTTCCCCAGGGGTACGCGGTGGACTATTCCGGCCCGTCGCGGCAGTACATCCAGGAATCGACCGGGCTGGTCGTCACGTTCTTCTTCGCGCTCGTCATCATTTTCCTCGCCCTCGCGGCGCAGTTCGAGAGCTTCCGCGACCCGGTCATCATCCTCGTCTCGGTTCCGATGTCGATCTGCGGAGCGCTCATCTTCGTGAGCCTCGGGATCGGCGGCGCGAGCCTCAACATCTACACCGAGGTGGGTCTGGTGACGCTGATCGGGCTCATCAGCAAGCACGGCATCCTGATCGTGGAATTCGCCAACAACCAGCAGAAGCAGGGGCTTCCCAAGCGCGAGGCGATCGAAAGAGCCGCAGGCATCCGCCTTCGTCCGATCCTGATGACGACCGGCGCGATGGTGCTGGGCGTCGTTCCGCTCCTCATTGCGAGCGGGGCGGGCGCGGTAAGCCGCTTCCACATGGGGCTGGTGATCGCGACCGGGATCGCGATCGGGACGCTGTTCACGCTTTTCGTCGTTCCGGCGATGTATCTGCTGCTTGCGGCGGAGCACTCGAAGCGGGCGACGGTCGAGGCATTGCCGGCGCCGGGCAGGCACACCGGCACGTACTGAAGTCCCGCCCTGCCCGATGACGGGGCAAGTGGGCATCGTCGGTGCCGGCCCGGTCGGCGTCGTCGCCGCGATCGCCTGCGCCCGCAAGGGGATGCGGGTCACGCTCTTCGAGGCGGAGCGGGAGATCGACCACAGCCCGCGCGCGGCGACCACGCACCCCTCCACGCTCGAGATGCTCGCCGAGCTCGGGCTTCTCGAGGAGTTCCAGTCGCTGGGGCTTGTCGCCCGTCACTTCCAGTTCTGGGACGGGGCGACGAAGAAGCTCGTCGCGCAGTTCGATCACGAGGTGCTGCGCGACGAGACGCCCTACCCGTTCGTCGTCCAGACCGAGCAGCACAAGCTCTGCGAGCTGGGCCTGCGGCGGCTCGCCGCGATGGGCAATGTCGAGCTGCGGCTCGGCACGAGCATCACCGATGTGGCGCAGAACCCCGCCGGCGCGCGTGTCACTACGAGCGGCGCGGAGCAGCATGTCTTCGACTATGTGATCGGCTGCGACGGCGGGCGCAGCACGGTGCGCAGGTGCCTGAACATCGCGTTCGAGGGCTACACCTGGCCCGAGCGGTTTCTGGTCCTCACGACGCTGTTCGACTTCCAGGCCGCGCTCGGCTGCTGCCCGCGCAGCTACATCTCCGACCCGCAGGAGTGGACCAACCTTTTCAAGGTCATGGGCGACGACCTGAAAGGGCGCTGGCGCGCGGTGTTCCCCGCGCGCGAGAACGAAAGCGACGAGCGGGCGTTTTCGGACGCCGCCGTGCGCCGGCGGCTGGGAAAGCTGGTCGACCACCACCCGGTGGAACTCCTCGCGCACCGGAACATCTACCGGGTGCACCAGCGCGTGGCGAAGTCATTCCGCAAGGGCAGGGTGTTCCTTGCCGGGGACGCAGCGCACGTCAACAACCCGGTCGGGGGGCTCGGTCTCAATTGCGGCATCCACGACGCGATGGAGCTCGCCGAAACGCTGCATCGGGTCGCGAGCGGGCAGGCGGGCGAAGAGCTGCTCGACCGCTACGAACGCCGCAGACGGCCTTTGAACATCGAATACGTGCAGCAGCAGACCGTCGCCAACAAGAAAAGGCTCGAGGAGCGCGACCCGAAGGTGCGGCAGGCCTACTTTGATGAGCTGCGCCGCACGGCCGCCGATCCTGTTTTGCACCGCCGGTTTCTCAGACGCACCTCGCTCATCGAAAGCGTGCGAAAGGCGCGGGAAATCGCTTGAACGCTGCGCCCGTCACGACCGGGGGCGCCGGTGCTCGAGCAGGGCCTCCGCTTTGCGCTCCATGGGGTCGCGCCGACGCAACCGCCGCGCCTGCTTTTTCGTGACCAGCGGATAGTGGTGCATCGCGTCGATCGTTTCGCCCACGTTCCAGCAGTTCTTCTCGTTGGTGACCCACAGCTCCGGCGCGAGCCTGCGCAGGTCGAAGGGACGTGAATAGCCGCGCAGGGTTTTTTGCCCGCCCTTGTTCGCGTACTCGTGCAGATACGACATCGCGAGCTCGCGCAGCGTGCGGTAAACCGGGTCGCGCCAGCGAAGCACGGGGGGATTGGTCTTCGAGATCGCACCCCAGCAACCGCCGCGCCGGAACAGCGCGACGACGTGGTCGTAATCGCGCTCGGCGCGCATATCCATCAGAAGCGGCGGCTCGCCGTGCACCCACAGCGCGCAAGCGGCTACCATCGCGCCTTCGATGCAGTGCGCCCGGCGCCGCCGCAGCACCTCGCGCACCGAAAGACAGGTCTGGCCGCCGATTTCGAAATTGGCCGTCAGCGCGTGGAGAAAATCCTGGATTTTCTCCGGGCCGGAAAGACGCTTGAGCACGGCGAACTCGGCCGGGGTGAGGCCCAGGTCTTCACGGCGGGCAAAACGTGTTCTCAAACTCCTGACTCCCCGAAAATGGCGGGCGCGCGAAACCCCGCATCGGACTATTTTAATGTCATCGGGACCCGGACGGCACGGGCGCGAACACCCCGGCGGTGCTAGGCTTGTCCTCCATGATCAAGCTTCTGCTTTCCCGCCGGATCGGCAACCTCGCTGGATTTTTCGTCTGCGCAGGCATGCTTGCCTTCGGCTACTACCTGCAGTTCGTCGTCGGCCTTGAGCCCTGTCCGCTGTGCATCATCCAGCGGCTGCTGTTCTTTGCGGTTGGGGTCGCGTTCCTCGTCGCCGCCATCCACCATCCCGCGGGCCGGCTCGGCGCGGGCCTCTACGGCGGGGCGATCGCCCTTATCGCGGCGGTCGGAGTCGCAGTTGCAGGACGCCACGTGTGGCTCCAGCATACCCCTGCCGATCAGCGTCCGGCCTGCGGCCCGGCGCTCGATCACCTGCTCTCGGCCTTCGGACCGATCGAGGGGCTGCGCCGCGTCCTGCGAGGGTCGGGCGAGTGCGGGGTCGTGGACTGGACGCTGCTCTCCTTCAGCATCCCGGAATGGACGCTCGCCGCGTTCCTGGTGTTTGCGGCGTGGGCGGTGTGGCTCGCGAGGCGCGAGTAAAAGGATTACTCAGGCTTTTTCGCGGTAGGGATTCTGCAGCTGCTGCACCAGGTTCGTCAGCACCTGCTTGAACTGGCGCTCGTCGCATTCCATGAGGACCGCGTCCTCGAGCGCGTCCTGGCAGAGCTGCTGGATCTCCTCGAGGTTTTCCCGCAGCACCTTGAGCTTCTCGACGCAGGACACGATTTCGCCGGAAGGCGAGCGCCATACGGTTTCTGGGAGGGGCCGCAAGCTCATGAGCTGACCTCGACAACGACTGGTTCGAATCTGACCCGGCAAACCGGAAGCGGTTCACCGGGCGCGCGCGACCTCTCAGGCCCGTTTGAGGAGCGCCTCGATCTCTTCCGTCGCGGCGGGCTCCGCAAAGGCGGCTTTGAGCACTTCGCCAAGGAGCACGACGGCAGGGCCTGCGCCCGTCTTGCGCGCGAGCTCCGGCAGATCCGCAAGCGTCCCGCGGAGCACGCGCCGCTCGGGAAGCGTCGCGCTCTCCACCAGGGCGAGCGGGGTGTCTTTCGGCTTGCCGCGCCCGATCAACTCGGCGCTGATCGCTTCGGCAAGCCCCGCGCCCATGTAGATCACCGCGGTGTCGGCCGCCAGCACGCTCGCGACCCAGTCGTTTTCGCGCTCGCCGTTTGCGGCGCGGGGCGTGACGAAGACGACATGACGGGCGAAACCGCGGCGCGTGAGCGACACGCCGAGCTCGGCGCTCGCGGCCGTCGCCGCGGTCACTCCCGGGACGATCTCGAAGTCGATTCCCGCGGCGCGCAGCGCGTCGATTTCTTCCTGCGCGCGGCCGAAGAGCGTAGGATCGCCGCCCTTCAGGCGCACCACGATTTTGTGACCGCGCGCGGCATCCACCAGCCGCTTGTTGATGAACTTCTGCGCGGTCGAATGGCGCCCCGAGCGCTTGCCCACGGCGATTTTCTCCGCGCGCGCGGCGAGCTCGAGCGTCCGAGGATGCACCAGCGCGTCGTGGAACACGACCTCGGCGCGCTTCAGGATCTCGGCCGCCCGCAGCGTGAGCAGGTCGGGCGCGCCGGGGCCGGCGCCGACCAGATAGACCTTGCCCGGCATCTCATCCATCGATCATTCCCGCGGCGACCGTCTGGTTGGTCGCTTCGTCGATCAGGATAAAGGAGCCGGTGGCGCGGTTCAACCCGTAGGGATCGACGAAAAGCGGCTGGGCGAGCGCGAGGGTCACGTGCGCGATGTCGTTCATCGCGAGACCCGCGGGCGACGGCTGCCGCTCGAGCGTGTCGATATCGACGCGGTCGTTGAGCGAGACGAGCTTCGCCTTCACGCTGCGCGTGGTGTGCTTGAGCACCGCGGCGGGCAGGGCCTTGGCGTCGAGAAACTCGGCCGACAGCCAGCAGATGCGCGCTTCGACGGTTTTCGCCGCGCGCGGCGGGTGAGCCGGATCGGCGAGCAGGTCGCCGCGCGAAATGTCGATGTCGTCGGCGAGGACCAGGGTCACCGAATCCCCGGCGACCGCGACTGGCAGCGACTTGTCGAGCGAGACGATGTCCTCGACGACCGTGCGGCGTCCCGAGGGCAGCGCGAGCGCCTCGGCGCCGCGGAAAAGCACTCCAGACTCGAGCCGGCCGGCGTAACCGCGGAAGTCGGTTCCGGCGCCGGGCCGCACCACGAGCTGCACCGGAAAGCGGAACGGCAGGGAGTCGGCCTCGTCGGCAATCTCGATTTCCTCGAGCGCGGCGAGCAGCGTCGGGCCGCTGTACCAGCCGAGGTCCGCGCCGCGCTCGACCACTAGATCGCCGCGCAGCGCCGACATCGGAATGAATCGCAGGTCGGCGATCCCGAACGCCGAGGCAAAGCCGAGAAAATCGCGGCGGATGCGGTCGAACACGGCTTGGTCGTAGCCGACGAGGTCCATCTTGTTCACCGCCACGATGACGTGATGCACTCCCAAGAGGTGCGCGATGGTCACGTGGCGCCGCGTCTGCGCGAGCACGCCTTTGCGCGCATCGATGAGGATCACCGCCGCGTCGGCGG
>DASPXL010000221.1:0-1654 GCA_035637375.1 Burkholderiales bacterium | reverse complement strand
CCGTGCTCGCCGGTGCAGGTGCCTTCCATGGCGAGAGCGCGGTTCACGACTCGCTCGTTGAACGCCTTGGCCTCGGCGAGCTCGGATTCGCTGTCCGGCCGGATAAGGATCTCGCAGTGGAAGTTGCCGTCCCCGACGTGGCCGAAGAGGGGGATCGGCATCGAGGCGCGCTCGATGTCCTTCGAGGTCTCGACGATGCACTCCGTCAGGCGCGAAATCGGGACGCACACGTCGGTCGAAACCGCGCGCGAGCCGGGCCGCAGCTGCAGGCAGGCGAAATAGGCCTGGTGGCGCGCCGACCAGAGCCGGTTGCGGTCTTCGGCTTTCGTCGTCCACTCGAAGTCCATGCCGCCGTTCTCCCTCGCGATCTCCTGCAGCAGCCTCGCCTGCTCCTCGACGCCCGCCTGGGTTCCGTGGAACTCGAGGAACAGCGTCGGCTGTTCCCTGTAATTTGTTTTCGAGTGGGCGTTGATCGCCTTCATGGTCGTCGCGCATAAGGCTTCGCTGCGCGCGATCGGAATTCCCGCCTGCAAGGTCTGGATCACCGTGTTGACCGCGCCGGCGATGTCCGGAAAGGAGCAGACGGCGGCCGACATCGCCTCGGGCACGGAATAGAGTCGCACGGTGAGCTCGGTGATGATTCCCAGCGTTCCTTCAGACCCCACGAACAGCCGCGTCAGCTCGTAGCCCGCCGCCGACTTGCGCGAGCGGCGCGAAGTGGTGATGACGCGACCGTCGGCGAGCACCACGGTCAGCGCAAGAACGTTCTCCCGCATCGTGCCGTAGCGAACTGCATTCGTCCCCGAAGCCCGCGTCGCGGCCATGCCGCCGAGCGTCGCGTCCGCCCCGGGATCGACGGGGAAAAAAAGACCCGTGTGGCGGATATGCTCGTTCAATTGCTTTCTCGTCACGCCGGCCTGGACCGCGGCGTCCAGGTCGGCCTCGTGCACGGCGAGCACCTTGTTCATCCGCGAAAGATCGACGCACACCCCGCCGTGGATGGCGAGCACATGGCCCTCGAGGGACGTGCCGACGCCGAACGGTATCATCGGTGTCCGGTGGCGGCGGCACAGGTCGACGATGTCCCGGACTTCCCCGGTCGATTCGGGAAACACCACCGCGTCGGGCGGCGCGTACGGGAAGTAGGATTCGTCCTTGCCGTGGTGCTCGCGCACGCCGCGCGAGGTCGTCAGCCGGTCGCCGAGGAGCGAGCGCAGCTCATCGAGCAAGGAAGCGTTCAGCTCGCGGGGCTTGTTCACGGCTTGAGCGACCGCCTATTCGAGCTCGATCCTGCCGTCGAACTTCACCGAGAGCTTGAGCCCCGGCACCTCGAGCGTGACCGAGGCGGGGAATTTCTCGTTGCCCCTGATCGCTCCGCCGGCGCGCGCCTTCGCCACCGCCTGCTCGATTTCGCGCTGTGAGCTTACGCCGACCATTTTCAGGAACTTGCGGATGCTCAAATTGAAGGTGTCTTCGTTCATGGTGTTCTCCGTTTCCGTCAGCGTAAGTCCGGCCGCGGCCCGAGTCAATCGCGCCCGCGCATGCGCGCGAGCAGCAGCCGGGTGGAAGAATCGAGCTCGGTGGATTTTTCGCCCTTGAGCAGCGCGCGAGCGAGATTCTTGCCGTGCTCGACCCCCCACTGGTCGAAGCTGTT
>DASPXL010000220.1:0-1823 GCA_035637375.1 Burkholderiales bacterium | reverse complement strand
CTACTACGCGATGACGCAGTGGCTGGTCGCGAGCCTCAAGCCGCCGTCGTTGAAAGCGATGATTCCGTGGGAAGGCGCGGCCGACATGTACCGCGACTTCGGCTATCACGGCGGCATCTTCTCCTTCGGCTTCGCCACCGGTTGGTGGAACAACCATATGGCGCATCACCTCCTCGGAAAGCCGCAGGCGACCGCGACTGACGCGTTTTCCACGCCCTGGCTATGGGAATACATGCGCTACAACCTGGACGGGGAATGGTGGCACGGCCGCCGTCCGATCTGGGGGAACATCGACATTCCGCTGTTCAGCGCCGGAAACTGGAGCGGCATGGGGCTGCACCTGCGCGGCAACACCGAAGGCTACGTGCGCGCCGCGTCGAAACACAAGAAGCTGCGCATTCACGCCGGCACGCATTACCACCCGTTCTACTCCGAGGAAGGCCGGCGCGACCAACTGCGTTTTTTCGATCACTGGCTGAAGGGCGAGGACAGCGGCGTCACGCGCGAGCCGCCGGTGAAGCTGCTCATCCGCAAGGGCGGTCATGGGAATTACGAATGGCGAGAGGAGAAAGAATGGCCGCTCGCGCGCACCCGCTGGACGAAGTTCTACCTCGAGCCGCGCGCGAGCGGGGGCGGCGGAGAGACGGAAGGCTCGCTTGTCACCGACGCGCCGAAACAATCCGGGTCGCTCTCCTATTCGGCGAGCGGCATGACCAAGGCGGGTGTCGCTTCGGCTTCATGGACTTCGACCGTGCTCGCCGGCGCCCTGCCGCAACTGGGCGTGTCCTTGGAGACCGAGCCGCTTGGTGAGGACACCGAAGTGACCGGACCGGTCGCGCTGGTGCTCTGGGTCGCGAGCACCACCGAAGACATGGATATTTTCGCGACCCTCCGCAACATCGATCCGGACGGCAAGGACCAGTTCGAGCAGGGTCAGCAGGGCCAGAGCGTGCCGGTGGCAAAAGGTTGGCTGCGCGCCTCGCACCGCCGGCAGGATCCCGCGCTCTCCCTGCCCTATCGGCCGTATCACGCGCACCTGGAGCGCGAATGGCTGAAAGCCGGCGAGCCGGTGCAAGTCGAAGTGGAGATCTGGCCGACCTCGATGGTGTTCAAGAAAGGCCATCGCATCCGGCTCGACATCCAGCCGCGCGACGGCGTGGGCAGCGCGCCGTACACGCACTACTGCGCCGACTACAACACCGGAACGAACACCATTTTCACCGGCGGCGGCCGGGCGTCTTATCTCCTGCTGCCGGTCATCCCGAAGAAATAGGCTCGTCTATTTCCCGAGCTCGTAAGCGTCGTGCTCCTCGGTGTGGACGTGCACGCCGGTGCCCGCCGACTGCACGTCGCCGCTCACCATGTGCAGGCGGTTGCCGACCACCGCGCCCGCCAGTCCGTGGCGCGAAACGGGCATCGAGGGCAGCGTCGCCCAAGTGTTGCTGGCAGGATCGTACGCTTCGAGCGCGCGAAAGGTGAACATCGTCGCGTGATCCTGTCCCTCGCCGCCGGTGACGTAGATCTTCCCGCCCCAGGTGCCCGAGGACATCGCGCTTCGTGGAGAAGGCATGCGCGCGCGAGGCGCGCCCCATGCGTCCGTCCCCGGGTCGTATTCCTCGACGATGCCGACGTTGCTGCTCCCGCTCGATACGAAGGCGCCGCCGACGCGCCCGCCGATTACATAGACTTTTCCGCTCACCACGCCGGCCGTGGCGTGATTGCGGGGCGTCGGAATCGGCGCGCGCGCGCGCCAGGTGTTGGCGGCGGGATCGTATTCCTCGACCGCCCCGACCGAGTAATGAGGGCGCGCCGGGTGCACCGCG
>DASPXL010000219.1:0-4066 GCA_035637375.1 Burkholderiales bacterium | reverse complement strand
GCGGGGCTTGGGCAACGGCATCTCGATCATCATCTTCGCCGGCATCGCCGCGGGGCTGCCCAATGCGATCGGCGGGCTGCTCGAGCTGGTCCGCACGGGCGCGATGCATCCGCTCACGGCGCTGCTGATAACCGCCGCGGTGGTGGTCGTGACCTGGGGCGTGTGCTTCATCGAGCGCGGCCAGAGGAAGATTCTGGTCAACTACGCCAAGCGCCAGATCGGCAACAAGATCTACGGCGGACAGGCCTCGCATCTGCCGTTCAAGCTCAACATGTCCGGCGTGATCCCGCCGATCTTCGCCTCCTCGATCATCCTGTTTCCGGCGACCCTTGCCGGCTGGTTCACCAGCGGCGTTGCGGGTGGGAGCGCATGGGAGCTCCTGAAGCAGTGGCAAATCGGCGCTGCATTCAGCCTGACGATCCGCGACATCGCGTCCACGATGTCGCCGGGCCAGCCCATTTACGTGATCCTGTACGCGAGCGCGATCGTGTTCTTCTGCTTCTTCTACACGGCGCTGCAATACAATCCCAAGGAAACGGCGGACAACCTGAAGAAATCGGGCGCTTTCGTCCCCGGGATCCGGCCCGGCGAACAGACCGCGAAGTACCTCGAGAAGATCCTCTTGAGATTGACCCTGGCGGGGGCCATCTACGTCACCCTGGTGTGTCTCCTGCCCGAGTTCCTGATCCTCAGGTGGAACGTGCCGTTCTACTTCGGCGGGACCTCGCTCCTGATCATCGTCGTCGTGACCATGGACTTCATGGCGCAGGTGCAGGCCTACATCATGACGCACCAGTACGAGAGCCTGCTGAAGAAAGCCAATTTCAAGGGAGCGGGATTCCCGACCCGGTGACGATCGGGAGAGCAAGGGGGCACTCACCCCTGTTGATCCTCAGAGGGAAGAGCGACAGCAGCGAACATGGCCAAAGAGGACGTGATCCAGATGCAGGGCGAAATCATGGAGACCCTGCCCAACGCGACCTTCCGCGTGAAACTGGAGAACGGACACCTCATCCTGGGACATATCTCCGGCAAGATGCGCATGCACTACATCCGCATCCTCCCGGGGGACAAGGTGACCGTCGAGCTGACGCCGTACGACCTCACGCGCGGGCGCATCATATTCCGCGCGAAGTGAACTGATGGAAAGGAAACACCCGTGAAGGTGCTGACCTCGGTCAAGAAAATCTGCCGCAACTGCAAGATCGTGCGCCGCAGGGGCGTGGTGCGCGTCATCTGCAAGAATCCCCGCCACAAGCAGCGGCAGGGTTAGCAATTGCTAGGTAACGGACGGATTTCACGTTATAATTTCGGGTTTCGTCCGTACGGCGAATAAACAACGGAGCAGCGCATGGCCCGCATAGCGGGAGTCAACATTCCGAACCACCAGCACGCCGAGATCGCGCTGCAGGCGATTTTCGGTGTCGGGCGCGCGCGCGCGCAGGCGATCTGCGCCGCGGCAAAGGTCAATAAAGTATCCAAGATCAAAGACTTGTCTGAGTCCGACATGGAGCGTCTGCGCGAACAGGTCGCAAAATTTGCCGTCGAGGGCGACCTGCGCCGCGAGGTGTCGATGAACATCAAGCGACTGATGGACCTCGGCTGCTACCGCGGCACGCGTCACCGCAAGGGATTGCCGGTTCGCGGGCAGCGCACCCGCACCAACGCGCGCACCCGCAAGGGGCCGCGCAAGGCCGCAGTCAAGATTACCGCCGCGGCGCCGAAAGCCGGCTAAGAATCTCAGAGGACAGCGACCATGGCAAAACCGCCCGCCGCACCGACCGCCGCGGCACGCGTTCGCAAGAAGGTCAAGAAAAACGTGGCCGAGGGCATCGCCCACGTCCATGCTTCGTTCAACAACACCATCGTGACCATTACCGATCGCCAGGGCAACACGCTGGCGTGGGCCACCTCCGGGGCCGCCGGCTTCAAGGGCTCGAGGAAATCGACGCCGTTCGCCGCGCAGGTGGCGGCCGAGCAGGCCGGCCGCGCCGCGCAGGAGTGCGGAGTAAAGAACATCGAGGTGCGCATCAAGGGCCCGGGCCCCGGGCGCGAGTCGGCGGTGCGCGCGCTCAACGCCCTCGGACTCAAAATCGGCAGCATCGCCGATGTGACGCCCGTGCCCCACAACGGTTGCCGGCCGCCGAAACGGCGCCGCATATAGGGATTACAGATGGCCCGAGACCTGGACGCCAAGTGCCGCCAGTGCCGCCGCGAGGGAGAGAAGCTCTTCCTCAAGGGCGAGAAGTGCTTCACCGACAAATGCGCGATCGAGCGGCGCAGCTACGCGCCGGGA
The DNA here is from genome assembly GCA_035637375.1 of Burkholderiales bacterium. Classification (GTDB taxonomy): domain Bacteria; phylum Pseudomonadota; class Gammaproteobacteria; order Burkholderiales; family SG8-39; genus VBDM01. The sequence continues at coordinate 1,770 of DASPXL010000219.1, read as the reverse complement.
CAGCACGGCCAGAAGAGCGGCGGCCGCATGTCCGATTTCGGCAAGCAATTGCGCGAGAAGCAGAAGCTGCGCCGCATCTACGGGCTGCTCGAGCGCCAGTTCCGCAAGACCTACGCGGAGGCCGCGCGCAGCAAGGGCATCACGGGCGAGCGCCTTCTGCAGCTGCTCGAGTCGCGTCTCGACACGGTGTCCTACCGCATGGGCTTCGGCTCGAGCCGCACCGAGGCGCGCCAGATCGTGCGCCACAACGGCATCCTGGTGAACGGCAAGCGCGTCAACATGCCCTCCTACCTGGTGCGTCCGGGCGACACCGTCGAAGTCGCGGCGAAGGCGAAAGAGCAGCTTCGCGTGAAGGGTGCGGTCGCGGCGGCGGAAACGCGCGGCTTCCCGGAGTGGATCGAGGTCGATTCCAAGGAAATGAAGGGCAGGTTCAAGGCGCTTCCGGCGCGCTCGGAGCTGCCCTCCACCATCAACGAAAGCCTGGTGGTCGAGCTGTATTCGAAGTAGCGCCGCGTTCGCAAACCGGCGCCGGCGGATTATCGTATCGAGGGCCTTACATGCAAACCAGTGGATTTCTCAAACCGCGCATCATCGACGTCCAGGGGATCGCCCCCAATCACGCGAAAGTCGTGATGGAGCCGTTCGAGCGCGGCTACGGCCATACGCTCGGCAACGCGCTGCGCCGCGTCCTGCTTTCGTCGATGCCCGGTTTCGCGGCGACCGAGGTGCAGATCACCGGCGTCCTGCACGAGTATTCCACGATCGAGGGCGTGCAGGAGGACGTCGTCGATATCCTGCTCAACCTCAAGGGCGTGGTGCTCAAGCTCCACAACCGCGAGGACGCGCTGCTCAATCTGAAGAAGAAGGGCGAGGGGCCGGTGACCGCGGGCGACATCGAGGCCACCCACGACGTCGAGATCGTCAACCCGGAGCACGTGATCGCGCACCTGTCTCCCGGGGGCAAGCTCGAGATGCAGATCAAGGTCGAATCCGGCCGCGGCTACGTTCCCGGCAACCTGCGCGTGATCCCCGAGGAGTCCAAGGGAATCGGCAAGATCATCCTCGACGCGTCGTTCTCGCCCGTGAGGCGCGTGGCCTATTCGGTGGAATCCGCCCGCGTGGAGCAACGTACCGATTTGGACAAGCTTATCATCGACATCGAGACCAACGGCGTGATCGAGCCCGAAGAGGCGATCCGTTACGCCGCGAGGATCCTGGTGGACCAGCTTTCCGTGTTCGCGGCGCTGGAAGGCACGGCTCCGGCGATCGAGGAGAGGAAGGCCCCGCAGGTCGACCCGATCCTGCTCAGGCCCGTGGACGATCTGGAGCTCACCGTGCGCTCGGCCAACTGCCTCAAGGCGGAGAACATCTACTACATCGGCGACCTGATCCAGCGCACCGAGACCGAGCTTCTCAAGACGCCCAATCTGGGGCGCAAATCGCTCAACGAGATCAAGGAAGTGCTCGCCTCGCGCGGACTCACGCTGGGGATGAAGCTGGAGAACTGGCCGCCGGCGGGCATGGAAACGGCGCGCAGCAGCTGAAGCCTCTTTCTTTCCCCTCTCCCTCTGGGAGAGGGCTAGGGTGAGGGAAAGATTAAGCACCGGACAAAACAATGCGCCACCGCCACGGACTGAGGAAGCTCAACCGCACCAGCAGCCATCGCCTCGCGATGCTGCGCAACATGACCGTGTCGCTGCTCAAGCACGAAGTCATCCAGACGACCCTCCCGAAGGCGAAGGAGCTGCGGCGCGTGGTCGAGCCGATGAT
>DASPXL010000218.1:0-4309 GCA_035637375.1 Burkholderiales bacterium | reverse complement strand
CCGGAACGCACCCATGAACTTCAACCTGACGTTGATCGCGCAGGCGCTCGCTTTCGCGCTTTTCATCTGGTTCGCAGCCAAATTCATCTGGCCGTATTTCACCCGCAAGATCGAAGAGCGCCAGAAGCAGATCGCCGACGGCCTGGCCGCGGGCGAGCGCGGCCGGCGGGAGCTGGAGGCGGCCGGCAGGCGCGCGCAGGAGGAGCTCGCGAAGGCGCGTGAGCGCGTCGGCGAGATCATCGGCTCGGCGGAAAAGCGCGACCTCCAGATGCTCGACGAGGCGAAGGCCGCCGCGAAGGCCGAGGCCGAGCGCATCCTCGCCGCCGCCAGGGCCGACATCGACCAGCAGGTCGCCCGCGCCAGGGAAATGCTGCGCGAGCAGGTCGCCGCGCTCGCCGTCGCCGGCGCGGAGAAAATTCTCCGCCGCGAAGTGAACGCCCGTGCCCACTCCGAGCTGCTCAGCCAGCTCAAGCGGGAAATCTGATGCGTGCTGCCGACTTCATGGACGTCATTCCGGCTAAGGCCGCAGAGCGGCCGCGAGCCGGAATCCAGGGATTTTACGTCGCTGGATTCCCGCCCCCGATCGCAGTCGAGGGCAGGCTTGCGCGGGAATGACGGAGCAAGCATGGCTGAAGCCGCCACCGTCGCCAGACCCTACGCCGAGGCCGTATTCGGCCTCGCCGAGGAAGCGGGCGCGCTCGCCCAGTGGCAGGGAATGCTCGCGGCCATGGCGCAGCTCGCGTCGCACCCGGAGATGCGGGCCTGGATCGACAATCCCGGGCTCGGCGCGAAGCAGCTCTACGACCTGTTCACGTCCGCGTGCGCGGAGGACCTGCCCATGGAGCTGCGCAATTTCGTGCGCGTGCTGATCGCGAACGACCGGCTCGCGCTGCTCCCCGAGATCAGCGCGCAGTTCCTGGAGCTGAAGAACGCGCACGAAGGCGTGGTCGAGGCGGAGGTCCGAACGGCTTTCAGGCTCGACAACGCGCAGCTCTCGGGCCTCGTCGCCGACCTCGAGCGGCGCTTCAAGCGCCGGGTGCAGCCGCACGTCACCCTGGACAAGGAGCTGATCGGGGGCGTGCGCGTCACCGTCGGCGACGAAGTCATCGACGCCTCGGTGCGCGGCCGGCTGGAAGACATGGCCGCCGCGCTGAAAAGCTGACGAATGAATTAGAAGAATGACAAGCTCTAAGGGACCCGGCATGCAGCAGCTCAACCCATCGGAAATCAGCGACCTGATCCGCGGCAAGATCCAGAGCCTCGCGCTCTCGGCGGACGTGCGCACGCAAGGGACGGTCGTCACCGTCACCGACGGCATCTGCCGCATCCACGGCCTCTCGGACGTGATGCAGGGCGAGATGCTGGAATTTCCGAAGAACACCTTCGGCCTCGCGCTCAATCTCGAGCGCGACTCGGTCGGCGCGGTGATCCTCGGAGAGTACGAGCATATCACCGAGGGGGATACGGTAAAGTGCACCGGGCGCATCCTCGAGGTTCCGGTCGGCCCGGAGCTCCTCGGGCGCGTGGTGAACTCGCTCGGCCAGCCGATCGACGGCAAGGGCCCGATTCCCGCGAAGGCGAGCGACGTCATCGAGAAGGTCGCCCCGGGCGTGATCTGGAGAAAGTCGGTTTCCCAGCCGGTGCAGACCGGCCTGAAGGCGATCGACTCGATGGTGCCGATCGGCCGCGGCCAGCGCGAGCTTATCATCGGCGATCGACAGACCGGCAAGACCGCGGTCGCGGTGGACACCATCATCAACCAGAAGGGCAAGGACCTGATCTGCGTCTACGTCGCGATCGGCCAGAAGGCCTCGACCATCGCGAACGTCGTCCGAAAGCTCGAAGAGCACGGCGCCATGGCCTACACCATCGTGGTCGCCGCCTCGGCATCGGAATCCGCGGCGATGCAGTACATCGCGCCCTACTCCGGCTGCACCATGGGCGAGTACTTCCGCGACCGCGGCCAGGACGCGCTCATCATCTACGACGACCTGACCAAGCAGGCCTGGGCGTACCGGCAGATCTCGCTCCTCCTGCGCCGCCCGCCGGGGCGCGAGGCCTATCCGGGCGACGTGTTCTACCTGCACTCGCGCCTGTTGGAGCGCGGCGCGCGCTGCTCCGAGGCCTGGGTCGAGCGCTTCACCAAGGGCGAGGTCAAGGGAAAGACCGGCTCGCTCACCGCGCTTCCCATCATCGAGACGCAGGCGGGGGACGTGACCGCGTTCGTGCCGACCAACGTCATCTCGATCACCGACGGGCAGATCTTCCTCGAGACCGACCTCTTCAACGCCGGCGTCCGGCCCGCGATCAACGCGGGGATCTCGGTGTCGCGCGTGGGCGGAGCCGCGCAGACCAAGATCATGAAGCGCCGCGACACCGGCGGCGGCGTGCGCCTCGCCCTCGCGCAGTACCGCGAGCTCGCGGCCTTCGCGCAGTTCGCGAGCGACCTCGACGAAGCGACCCGCAAGCAATTGGAGCGCGGCCGCATGGTGACCGAGCTGATGAAGCAGCCGCAGTACTCGCCGCTCGCGGTCTGGGAGATGGCGCTCACGCTCTTCGCCGTCAACAACGGCTACTTCGACGATATCGACGTCAAGAAAGCGCTCGCCGCCGAGAAATCGATGCGCGACTACGTGAAGGGCAAGTACGCCTCGCTGGTGAAGACCATGGAAGACAAGAAGGACCTCTCGGCCGACGAGGAAAAAGCCCTGAAAGCGGCCATCGAAGATTGGAAAAAAAGCGGTAGCTTCTGATGCCCGGCACCAAAGAGATCAGGATGAAGATCCGGAGTGTGCAGAACACCCGGAAGATCACCAAGGCGATGGAGATGGTCGCCGCCTCCAAGATGAGGAAGGCGCAGGAGGGCATGCGCCGCGCGCGCCCCTACGGAGAGAAGATCCGCAACGTCGCCGCGCACATCAGCCACGCGAACCCGGAATACCGCCATCCGTTTCTGGTGGAGCGCGACACCGTGAAGGGCGTGGGCATCATCGTCGTCACCACCGACAAGGGCCTGTGCGGCGCGCTCAACACGAATCTGCTGCGCCTCGCGCTCGGCCAATACAGGGAATGGGAAGCGCAGGGCGAGAGAATCGAGGTCTGCGCCATCGGCACCAAGGGCCTGGGCTTTATGCAGCGCCTTGGAGCCAACGTGGTGTCGCACGTCGTGCAGCTCGGCGACCGGCCGCAGATGGAGAAGCTGATCGGCGCGGTGAAAGTGATGCTCGACGGCTACACCGAGGATCGCTTCGACCGGCTGATGCTTTTCTATACGCGCTTTATCAACACCATGAAGCAGGAGCCGGTGATGGAGCAGCTCCTGCCGCTCTCGGGCGAGCGGCTGGGGTCGCCCGCGAGCCTGTGGGACTACATCTACGAGCCGGAGGCGAAGGCGGTGCTCGAGCAGGTGCTCACGCGCTACATCGAGACCATCATCTTCCAGGCGGTCGCCGAGAACATGGCCTCCGAGCAGAGCGCGCGCATGGTCGCGATGAAGGCGGCTTCCGACAACGCCGAAACCCTGATCGACGAGCTCACCCTGGTCTACAACAAGAACCGGCAGGCGGGGATCACGAAGGAAATTTCAGAGATCGTAGGCGGAGCGGCGGCGGTGTAGGGTTAAGGCCTGTTGTGCGGAGGAAATGTCTCCGTACAGAAGACGCAAGTTGAAAGCTTTTGAGGAAACAGCCATGGCAGAAGCTCAAACATCCGGAACCATCGTCCAGTGCATCGGCGCGGTGATCGACATCGAGTTCCCGCGCGAGGCGATGCCCGGGATCTACGACGCGCTCGTCCTCGAGGATTCGGGGGAGAAGGGCTTCGCGGAGAAAGGGCTCACCTTCGAGGTCGAGCAGCAGCTCGGCGACGGCGTGGTGCGCTGCATCGCCATGGGCTCGGGCGACGGGCTGCGCCGCGGCATGAAGGTGAAGGGCACCGGCGGGCCGATCTCGGTGCCGGTCGGCCAGGGCACGCTCGGCCGCATCATGGACGTGCTCGGCCGCCCGATCGACGAGGCCGGCCCGATCAAGACAGACGAGCGCCGCTCTATCCACCGGACCGCGCCCAAGTTCGACGAGCTCTCGCCTTCGGTCGAGCTGCTCGAGACCGGCATCAAGGTGATCGACCTCATCTGCCCGTTCGCGAAGGGCGGCAAGATCGGCCTCTTCGGCGGCGCCGGCGTGGGCAAGACCGTCAACATGCTCGAGCTCATCAACAATATCGCCACGCAACACAGCGGTCTTTCGGTGTTCGCCGGCGTCGGCGAGCGCACGCGCGAAGGCAACGACTTCTACCACGAGATGATCGAGGC
>DASPXL010000217.1:0-19215 GCA_035637375.1 Burkholderiales bacterium | reverse complement strand
CTGCGTCGCGAGCCGGAGAACCCACGCGCATGGCTTGGCGTGGGTCTGGTCCAGCTGTATCAACAGAAGCATGCCGAGGCGATCGCGGCGCTCGAGAAGGCGGTGAGCCTCATGCCGGACAACTCAGGAACCATCGTGACCCTTGGCTGGGCGCGGCTCGCCGCGAAGGATGCGCGCGGGGCCGAAAGGACTTTCCGTCAAGCTGTCGCGGTCGATCGCAACTTCGCCGAGGCGCACGGCGGCCTCGCTTCGACGCTCGCGCTCGGCCTCAAGACGCGCGACAACCTCGCCTATCTGACGCGCAGCCTGCATCGTCTTGGCAAGATGCGCGAGGCGATCGAATCGGGCAGCCGGTGGGCGGCCGAAGCGCAAGACGACGCGAGCAAAGCCTACCTCGCGCTGCTGGAGATGGACGACGGCAACATGCCGCGGGCGCGCGAGCTCGCCCAGGAGGTGTTGGCGCGCGATCCGGAGAACCTGCACGCGAGCGCCGTCGCCGGCGCCTACTCCATCGAGCAGCAGGACATGGAAGCCGCCGAGAGGTTCTTCGACAACGTGCTGCGTCGCGAGCCGGAGAACCCACGCGCATGGCTTGGCGTGGGTCTGGTCCAGCTGTATCAACAGAAGCATGCCGAGGCGATCGCGGCGCTCGAGAAGGCGGTGAGCCTCATGCCGGACAACTCGGGAACCATCGTGACCCTTGGCTGGGCGCGGCTCGCCGCGAAGGATGCGCGCGGGGCCGAAAGGACTTTTCGTCAAGCGGTCGCGGTCGATCGCAACTTCGCCGAGGCGCACGGCGGTCTCGCTTCGACGCTCGCGCTCCAGGTCCGCGTCGACGAAGCGCAGCAGGAAGTGCGCGTGGCGCATCGTCTCGACCCGGCGAGCTTCGGCGCGAGCTTCGCCCGGGCGGTGCTTCTCAAAATCCGGGGAAAGGAGGAGCTCGCCAAGGAATTGCTCGCCAAGGTGCTGCAGCAAGCCCCCGCCGAGGGCGCTCAACCCTTGATCGAGCAACTGCGGATTTACGGCGCGAAGCAATTGCCGAAGACACCGCCGTCCCGTTCCGGCGCATCCGATGTCCAGCGACACTGAGAAAAAACTCCCGGCCAGCACCTTGTTCCACCGGGCGCTTCTTGCACTCATTCCCGCGGCAAGCTTGACGATCGCCGCCTACCACTCCGGGTTCGCGTGGTACTTCATGGTCCCGGCGGTTTTATTTTGGGGTGTCGGGATCTGGTATTTGAAGCGCGGCTCGGATCGCTGGAACGAACAACAGCGCTAAGCGCGCGCGATGCTTGATTCACTTATAGCGAACAAACACTCCTTCGATCTGTTCGTAGGTCGCCGGCGGAATCCGCGTCATCCGGCCTTGGATGATGACCCACTGCTCCGGCCGGGTCCATGGCTCGCGGCGCTGTACCCATATGGCGTCCGCCCCATGGAGCGTGGCCTCCTTGTAGAGGGAACAATAGGGCTGCGACAGCGAGCACAATGAGGTCTCCGCCCCTCGAAACCTTGCGATGACCGTGTAGGGCCGAGTCGGCTCGCCGGCCAACCAGGCAACGTCCTCGGTGACCGGATAGACTTCCGAGGACAACTTCTCGTAGTGGAAGCCGCTGCCGCATCCGGCCACGAGAAGGAGCAACGCAGCCATCCCCATCCAGCCCCGAGCTGAGCTAACAGTGAAAGGCAAGGCTCAAAACTCCAATTTTTAACCCCTTCATTGTTTCCTCCTTCTTAACATTACGCTGCTACCACCTTAGTGCAAAAATTGATGTGCTTCCAGTTCCCGGATCGCGTTCTGAGCCGATCGAGGGGTTGCGGGCATAAACTTATTGCCAGATCCGGTGATATACGAGGGAAACCCCGTGCCCAAAGGCTGGGGCCGGCGCCGGCAAAGAATGGCCCGCCGCGGCGCAGGGGGATAGAATGAAGGGCGAACTCATGCGGGTGCCGGCAAGTGAGCTCCCTTGGGAGAGATTCAAATGGAAAAGTCCACCGTAGAAAGGCTCGACGTCGATGAACTGCTGCAGCTCGCGCTGCAGGCGTCGAAGGAAAATCGCAACGAGCAGTCGATCACGTATCTGAAGCGGGCTCTCGACTTGAAGCCGCGCGAAGGACGCCTGCATTACATGCTCGCCGCCGAGCACGCGCAGATGGGCCTCTATGATCGCGCGGCGGAGGAGATGGCGAAGGCGGTCGAGCTGGATCCGTCGCTCGTGACGGCCTATTTCCAGCTCGGGCTCCTCCATCTCACCAGCGGCCGGGTCGCGCAGGCCGAGTCGGCTTGGCGGCCTCTCGACAAGCTCGGGCCCGATCACTTCCTGCATCTGTTCAAGACCGGGATGCTGCATCTGGCGCGCGACGAATTCAAGGAATGCAAGAGCTGCCTCGAGCGGGGCATCAAGGCGAACAACTTCAACGAGGCGCTCAACGTCGATATGCGCAGGGTTCTGCACGACGTGCAGGAGCGCCTGGGCAAGCAGGAGCCCGGCGCCGCCGCCGGCGCCGAACCCGTTATCCGGCCGTCGATCCGGCCTTCCGGCCGGGCAGTCCTCTCCGCGTACCGCGAGAACCGCGGGGACGACGAGGGCGACAAAAAGAAGAAGAAGTAGGACTCTGGCCGACCAAGAGAGTCATGACCGACCCGATCAGCAGGCTCAACCCGGCGCTCGAGCTGCTGCGGCAGAGGCTCGCGGAGCAGGCGCAGCGCCTGGATTCTCCCGCGAAGGGAGTTTCCGCGCGGGCGGGCAGCGCGCCGACCGGGCAGGCCGATCGGTCCGGCACGCTCAAGCAACGGCTCAGCGAGCGCCTCGCGGCAGTCGACGCGGCGGACCCGCAGCGCGATCGCAAGCGGCGGCGCGTTTTCATCGAGTCCGTGCTGGCATCGGAACTCGGCGAGGCGCTGCAGAACGATCCGAAAGCGCTGGAGCTCGTCGAGCGCATCGAGGAGGCCATCCAGGAGCACCCCGAACTCGAGCGGCAATTCCGCGCCGTCCTGTCCAACTACGCCGGCAACTGACCGGTCTCACAAGCTCAAATCGAACCGGTCGATGGACCGCAGGCCTTCGCGAATCAGCTTCAACGCGCGGGCGTGCAGTTGGGAGATGCGTCCCTTCGAGAGGCGAAACGCGAGCCCGATCAGCTTGAAATCCATGTGCTCGAAATAATGCCACTTCACGATCTGCTTCTCGCGCTCGGGCAGCGCCTCGACGATGAGCAGCAGCCGCTCCCGCAGGCGCTTCAGCTCCAGCACGCGATAGGGGTCGAAGGTCTCGGGTTCGGAGCTCAGCCCGGAGTCTTCCAACGCGAAGCCCAACGCGAGTCCGACGGTGACCTCGACCAGCTCCTCGAGCGCCTCGGACGCGCCGCGCGCGCCTCCGATGACCGACTCGACGCGCTCTTTTTCAATCTGCTTCCGGCGGGCATGCTGGGCGGCCTGCTCGGTCGCGCGCTCCAGACCGTTTAGGATCGCGCCGCGGATGCGATACCCGGCAAAGGTGACGAAGGAAGCTTCGCGCTTCGGATCGTAGCGGTCGAAGGCCTCGATCATGCCCAGGCGCGCCCATTGGAGATAATCGGCGAACTCCGGCGCCTGCGGCCCGCGCCTGGAGTACGCGTACGCGGCGAGCTTCTGGGCCGTGGGAAGGTAGCGCTCGATCAGCTTCGCGCGCAGGACGGGATCGCGGTCGGCAACGTAGCGCTGCCAGAGCGCGGCCTCTTCCTCGAGATCCGGCGAGGGCCTTTGTTCCATGCCCGTCTGGATGCGGCTAGTGGAAGCTTCCGAGCAGCGCCTTCACCACCAGGTTCCAGCCGTCGATCAGCACGAACAGGAGCAGCTTGAGCGGCAGCGAGATCATCATCGGCGGGACCATGAGCATCCCCATGGACATGAGAACGCTGGAGACCACGATGTCGAGCAGCAGAAAAGGCAGGAAGATGACGAAGCCGATCTGGAACGCGGTCTTCAGCTCGCTCAGCATGAAGGCGGGGATGAGATGAACGGTGCGCACTTGCTCCGCGTCCTCGGGGGGCTCCGTCTTGGATACATCGAGCATCAGCATCAGGTCCTGCTCGCGCGTCTGCCGGATCATGAACTCGCGCACCGGCTGAATCGCGATCTCGGTCGCCCGCTCGAAACCGATGCTGCCTTTCAGGTACGGCTGGAACGCGTTGCTGTCGATCTGCGACAGCACGGGCTGCATCGTGAACAGCGTCAGGAACAGCGCGAGGCTGACGAGGACCGTGTTCGGCGGTGTTTCCTGGATGCCCAGGGCGTGCCGCAGCAGCGCCAGCACGACGATGATCCGCGTGAACGCCGTCATGACCATGAGGATCGCCGGCGCGAGGCTCAACACCGTAAGGACTGCCAGGATCTTCAGCGCGGTGGCCACCTCGGCGGGGCGGGCGGCGCCTCCGTCGATGCGGATTTCGAGTCCCGGGACGGTGAGCGACTGCGCCGCGGCGATTTCCGGCGCGAGCAGCAGTACGCCGCACAGCGCCGGATAGGCGGCGCGCGCGAGCGTCTCACCGATCTTCGGCGGTCGCATCCGGGTGGCCTTTTTCGCTTCCGCGGGCATCGGAAAGACGCAGCGGCCGCACGCGATCCCCGCTCTGGGCGAGAAACACTCTCTGTCCATCGATCTCCAGCAGGAACAGCGTAAGGCGCGGCGTGACATGCCGGATCTCGAGGACGTTGATCCGCCCCTGTCCCCCCGCGGCACGGCCGAGCGATGCCGGCAGGAAGCGCTTGAGCGCATAGATCCCGGCAAAACCGACGGCGATCACCACGCCGAGCGCCAGGGCGGTGCGCAGCAGCAAGCCGAGCTCGAAGGAGTCCGCGTCCCGCTTGAACGGGATGGTTTCCTTTTCCGGACGGGCCGCTTCCTGCGAGAGCGCGAGCCCCTGCGGGGCGGACACGCTGCCCGCCAGGACGATCGCCAGGATTGCGCGTCGGACGGGCTCAGCGCGGAACGACTTCGGAAATCTGTACGCCAAAGCTGTCACCGACTGCCACCAGCATTCCGCGCGCGACGACCTTGCCGTCGAGCAGCACCTCGACGGCCTCGCGCGTCCCGCTGTCCAGCGTGAGGATCGAGTTCTCCTTGAGCTCGAACAATTCCTTCACCGTCAGCTCGCAGCGCCCCACCGCCACCGTGAGCTTGACCTTGACGTCCCGGATGAGATCGAAGTTCGCGTCCACGACCCTGCGGCCCTGCGCGTCTGCGGCTTCGAACTCGGTCAACCGGATCTCATGCACGGTTTTCGTAGTCTCTGCTGACATGTTTCCGTTTGCTCCTGAGTTGCCGTTCCATCCTCACGCGGGTCCCACGACCTGGACCGCTTTCTTTCCGCCCGCCGTCCCGAGGTGGATCTGGCCCACCGGCTCCCCGATGTCGAGCCGCAAAAGGAGGGGATCGTCGAGTTCGCGGTCCAGGACGATGACGTCGCCCGCCGCGAGCTGAGACAACTCGCCGAGCTCGACCTCGGCCTCCCCGACCACGGCCTCGACGATCACCGCGCAGGGCTCGACGGCCCTCCACGCGGCGACGAGCGGCTCGCGCGCGGTACTCTGTGCTTTGGGAAGCGATGCCGCTACCAGCTCCGGTGAAAGCGCAAGAACGAGCGGGAAACCCGGCGACAGCTCGCAGCTGTAGATCGCCGCACCTGCCCCGGGGCTCGCCCACGTTTCGGGCGGCGCCTCGTCGCCCCACTGCGGCTTTGCCGGCGCCGCCCCGGAACAATAACGGAAGATCCCCACGGCGAGCCCTTTGAGCACCGCTTCGCCAACTTGCGCGGCAAGCTCCGGCACCCCCGTCGCGGCGGCTGCGTTCGGCGTTTGCGCGGTCAAAAGCGCGCCGACCTCGGCGATCCAGCCGCTCGGGCAGCCCAGCAACACGCGGCGTCGCTCGCCCGCGTCGGCGGCGAGCCAGCGCTCGGCCTGCGGCTGCGAAACCGGCGCCAGCCGGAATCCGGGAGTGTTCTTGGGAAGCCAGTCTTCGCGCCACGCCGCGAGCGCCGCATCGATTCGCTCCAGCAGAAAGCGTTGGTCGCTCGCCCCGAGCACGAGGTACGGTCGTACTTCCACGATCTCCCCTTAGCGTTTCTGGTCGATGTCGAGCAGCTGCTGGATCATCTCGTTGGCCACCGAGGCCACCTGGGAGCTCGCCTGGTAGCCGCGCTGCAGGATGATCAGATCGGTGAACTGCTCGGTCAGCTCGACATTCGACAGCTCCACGCGCCCGGCAGCAACGCGCCCCATGACGCCCTGGCCCGCCGTGCCGATCGTGGGCGTCTGACCCGTGTCGTTGACGAAGATGCTGTCGGCCGAGAGGCGCAGCGCCTGGAGATCGTCGAACCAGGCGAGCGCCAAGGAGGGCCCGGCGACCGTGCGCCCGTTCGAATAGGTCAGCTGCAGCGCTCCGCTCTCGTCGAACGTCGCCTTCGTAAGGGAGCCCGCCGCAACGCCGTTCTGACTCTGGACTTGCAGCTGGCTTTGCGCCGGGCCTGATAAGTTCGTGACGCCGGAGAAGCTTCCGGGGTCGCCGATGTTGAGCGTGATCGTGGTCGAAGGGGCGGGCGCCGGGGGAAAATCGAATTTTACCGTATTCGCTCCGGATTCCGGCGAGCCGTTGGCTTGGAAGCGCACATCGCCCGAACCGAGCAGCTGATTGTTCTCGTCGCGCACTTCGACGAACCAATGCGTGGGGACGCCCGGGTCGGCGGTGAAATGCAGGGAAAGCGCGTGCGAGTGCCCGGCCTGGTCGATAACAGTGACGTTGGTAAGGTCCGCCGTCGTGCTCCCGGCGGATAGATTGCCGGTGATGTGGATCTCCGTGGTGGCCTGCGGCGGATTGGTGCGCAAGCCGTCGATCGACATCTCCTGCATGTTGCCGTTCTGGAACACCATGACGTGGCCGCCGCTCACCTGATCGACGAGCAATCCGTCCTGGCCGAATTCCAGCTGACCGGCGCGGGTATAAACCTGCTCCGTGCCGCTCCCGCCCGTGTAGCCGTATAGCGACTGCTGCTGGGCGTTACGTCTCAGGATGAGGAACCCGTTGCCGTCGATCGCGACGTCGAGCGAGTTGCCGGTGTCGCGCAGCTCGCCCTCGCGGAAGCTGGTGCGCGTTCCCTTCGTGTCCAGGCCGTACCCCACCTGCGAGCGCAACCCGTCCGGCGTTCCGCCCTCGGCCGAGTAGCGGTAGAAGAGGTCACGGAAGGAGAGCGCGGAGCTCTTGTAGCCGGGGGTGTTCAGGTTGGCGATGTTGTTGCTGATGACGTCCAGGCCCTTGGAGAAGCCGAGCAGGCCGGACAGGGCCGTATAGATGGTCGAGAGCATCTTGGGTCTCCTTTATCAGCTGTTGTTTACCAAGGTCACCTGCGAAAGCCGGACGTCGGTGAGGAATTGGCCGGCGCTCGTCTTGATGGTGAGCAGCGGCTCGCCATTCTGGAACCGGATCGCGGTCACCGTGCCGACTTGGTTTGCGCCGTCGGCGGCGACCTCGACGGTCCGGCTCATCAGCGAAAGCGACTGGCTCGCGGACTGGATGGTGAGAAGCGCCTTGATTTCCTCTCCCTGCTGCCGCGTGAACTCGAGCGACGAGAACTGCGCGAGCTGGGCGATGAACTCCTGATTGTCGATCGGCTTCAGCGGGTCCTGGAACTTCAACTGCGTGAGCAGGATTTTCAGAAAATCGTCCTGGCCCACCACTGCATTTGCCGGCGTCGACGTGGTAAGCGATGTCGCTCCGATGCTCTCTACCGCCATGATGATCTCCTTTGCGTTTGTCGCCCTTCGGTCGTATATCCCCGGCCGCGGAAGCCAGCCCCCGCGGTGAGCCAAAGCTCGTCCTGCTTTTGCTGCTCGAGCTGCTGCCGCTCTCGCTTATGCTCGCGTTGCTTGCTCTCCCGGTGCCGCTCCAACCCGCGCACCGCCTGTATCGAGCGCAGCAGGCCGTGCCGGGTTTGCTCGTGCATTTCTTCGGCCTTGGAAGCCAGGCGCGCCTTCTCCCGCAGCACCTCGCGGGCGTGCGCGAGATACAGCGACAGCGATTCGTGGTGCCGGGGATCGATCGAGGCCCCCGCTTTCAGCGCCTCGCGCAGCGCATTCTCGACGCCGGATACGGCCCTCACCGCGGACCGCGCTCCCTCGCTGTGGACGCTCAGCACCCGGCGGGCCTCGCGCTCCTGCGCTGCGGAGGCGTCCTTCTCCCACCGCCGCTGCTTCAGCAGCGGTTCGAGCGGATATCGGAAGCCGAGCGCGGTGCGCGGCATCAGCGTGAACCCTTTGTGCTGGCGAGGATGGCCCGAAGCTGTTGGAGCGCGTCCGAGCGCGCCGTGCGCGTGCCTGAGTCCTGCGCGAGAAATTCCTCGAGCGCCGGGAGCAGCTTCAGCGCCGCGTCCAGCTCCGGGTTCGAGCCGGCCCGGTACGCGCCCACCTCGATCAGCTCGCGCGAAGCGGCGTGAACGCTCAACAGCTTCATGGTCTTTCTGACGAGCGAGCGCTCCTCCCCGCTCGCGAGGTCCATGAGCAACCGGCTCACGCTGTTGAAAAGATCGATCGCCGGATGACGGCCGCGGTTGGCGAGGTCCCGGTCGAGCGCGATGTGTCCGTCCACGATGGCGCGCACCGAATCCGAGATCGGATCGTCCAGGTCGTCCGCCTCGACCAGCACGGTGTAGAAGGCGGTGATCGATCCGCCCTCGGTCACGCCGCCCCGCTCGAGCAAGCGCGGCAGCGAGGCGAACACCATGGGCGTGTAACCGCGGGCGGTAGGCGGCTCGCCGATCGCCAGGCCGATTTCCCGCTGCGCCGCGGCGAAACGCGTGACCGAATCCATCGTCAGCACCACGTGCCGCCCGCGGGCGCGGGAATATTCCGCGATCGCGTGCGCGGCAAAGGCGGCCCGTCTGCGCACCAGGGCCGGCTGGTCGGAGGTCGCCACCACGACGACGGAGCGCTTCAGGCCCTCGGGGCCGAGGCTGTCCTCGATGAAATGCCGCACTTCGCGGCCGCGCTCGCCGACCAGCGCGATGACGTTTACGTCCGCATTCATGTTCCGCGCGATCATCCCCAGCAGCGTGCTTTTGCCGACGCCGCTGCCCGAAATCACCGCGACGCGCTGCCCCCGTCCGATCGTGAGCATCGTGTCGATCGCCCTGACCCCCGTCTCGAGCACCGTGTCGATGCGCGTCCGCGCAAGCGGATTGATCGGGTTCGGATAGAGCGGGTGTTCCGCCGAGAGCCGAAGCGGCGGGCCGCTGTCGAGCGGAGCGCCGAAGGCGTCCACGATCCGCCCGAGCAGAGCGTCTCCGACCTGCGCTCGCGCCGATTCACCCGTGGCGACCACTTCGGCTCCGTAGGTGATTCCTCGCAGATCCTCGTAGGGCATGAGCAGGACCCTGCCGTTGCGGATGCCGATCACCTCGGCGGACACCGTCCGCGCGGGTGCGCTCGAATGCACCTCGCAGAGCTCGCCGACAAAAACATCCGGCCCGACCGACTCGACGATCAGGCCGTGATACTCCGAGACGTGGCCCACCCGCGTAGTCAGGTCGGCGCGGCGCACGGCTTGGAGATAGCGGTTCACAGGGTGCCGTCCTCGTTGATCTGCCGGGATCTGGCTTCGAGCAGAGTCCGGCGAAGGTTGGCGAGCTGCACTTCGAGGCGGCTGTCGAGGTTTCCCGACGGGGTTTCGAGCAGGCAGCCGCCGAGCTCGACCCGGTCGTCGGCAGCAATCTCCACATGGCCTGCCTCGAGCCCCTCCAGAATCTCGTCCCGATTCTGCCGGATCACGTCAAAATCGGCGGGACTCACCCGCACGATCAACCGGCTTCGGTCTCGCGCCCGCCGCACCGCCTCGCGCGCCGCGGCGATGACGCCCTCGCGTTCCGCCAAGGCCCGTCCGAGCACCTTGCACACCGCTTCGAAGACGATCTCCGCCCCGACGTCGGCCAGATCCTCGATGCCTTCTTCGAGACGGGTGCGCGACGAACGAACCACGGTCGCGAGCGCCTGCAATTGCGACGCCCGCTCGGACTGGGCTTTCGCGAGGCCCGTTTCCCGCCCCTCCCGCAACCCCGTCTCATGTGCGTCGTGCCGCTGGGCGTCCAGCTCGGCGGCGAAGCGCTGCTTGTATTCCTCGTAGGAGACCTCCACGACCGGCGGCGCGGCCGACGCGGGCACAGGCGCGAGGTGCTCCACGCCATGCGGCGCGAGGGCCGCAGAAAACGCCCCCGCAACACCGGATCGGCCCGCCCCGTTCCGGGGCAGCATCACCGGCTCCTTCAAAAGCTTGACCGAACGAATCACTGCCGCCATGCTTCGCTTCCTTCGTCTCGCGTCTTTTCATGGCGAGCCATGATGCCGGTCAACACTTCGTCGAACGCGGACCGCGGCTCCGGCGCCGGTGTCGAGCGATGCAGCTTCATCGCCAGCGCGACGACCGCTTCATCGCACATCCGAGGCTTTGCGGTCTCGCGAACACTACGCGCGATATCGCGGAGCCTCTCCACGCGCGCCGGCTCGAACTCGTTCAGGTAATCCCTGTCCCAGGGCCAGCGGCGTTTGGCGAGGATGAGCGCTACGAGCCAGTCCGGTTCATCTCGCAGCGCTCGCGCAACCTCTTCCGCGGATGCCGCTGCGACGGTCGACTCGGGAGTCGACGCTGAGTCCTCCGACGGGCTTTTCCGAGACGGGTCCACCTGGGCGCTGCTCTCCTCACGCTCGATCAGCTCGCCGATCCGCAACCGGTCCACCTCCGGAAGCCTCGCCAGAAGCCATTCCCGGTCGTCTTCCGCGAGCCCGGAAAGCCTGCGGGCCGCCCGTTCGTATCCGGAGTTCATGTCTTCGCCCCGTCCGCGCGAACGGGTTTCTCCTCGTGAAGCCATCCGTTGATTTCAGTCAGGAGCGCCTGGCGGCGCGACTCCTTTTCCTTGCCGGCACCGCCCGTACGCGCGCGGCTCCCTTTCCTCAGCATGAACGCAAGCGTCAAACCCAGAATGAGTCCAAAAACGGCCGTCCCGACGAGCGGCCCCCAGGTCTGCCACGTGCCGGCGAAGTCGAAAGGACCGGGTCCGGGCGTCGCGGCTGCCCGTTTCGAAACGATATCCGGGCCCGGCGATCCTTCGGGCGACGAAGCCGGAGAACGCGACTCGCTCGACAGGATTTGATCGAGGGTTTGCACGACGATGGCGTCGCCTCGTCGTTCGTCGAGCCCCGCCGCCATGGAGACGAGGCTCTCGATTCTCGCGGCGAGATCCTTGCCGACAGCGCGCGGGAGGACAACGCCGACGCTTACGCGCTGGACGCTGCCCGGAGAAGTGACGACCTGCTCGATGCGCCGGCTCACCTCGTAGTTGGTCTCCAGCGTCGAGTTGAACTGCCCGTCTTCCCTCCGCCCGTTGCTCGCTTCGCCGTCCACGGTGCGCAGCGTCGAAGGCCGGGATTGCCGCTGCACGACCTCGCGCTTATGCACCATGACCCCGGTGGGGTCCCGGCCCGAAGACCCCGCCGGGATCACGTCCTGAGTCGTGCGCCGAATCTCGTCGAAATTGAGGGCGACATCGATGCTCACGATCGCCTGCCCGGGACCGAAGGAACGATCGAGCACCTCTGTGACCTTGCGGGTCAGGTAGTCCTCGACCTCCTTCTTCATCCGCAAGTGTCCACCGGCCATCGCGTCCGGCACGCCGTCCGACACGTACGACAAGGTCACGCCTCGCTGATCGGCGACGGTGACCATCCCTGGTTCGAGACCCGGCGTGGAGGCGGCCACCAGCCGCTGCACGCCGAGGATCTGGTTCTCGGTGAGGCTGCCGCCCGGCGCCAGTACGACGCTCACCGACGCCTTGGGTCGGCTCTTGTCGCGTTTGAAAATGCTCGACTCGGGCAGCACGAGGTGCACGCGCACCAGCTTGACGCCTTCGATGGACATGATGGTGCGCGCGAGCTCCCCCTGGAGCGCGCGCTGGTAGTTGATCCGCTGCGTGTACTCCGTCGTCGAGAGATCGTGGTTGTCGAACAGCTCGAACCCGACGCCTCCGGAAAGCGGCACGCCCCGCCCCATGAGCGCCAGCCGCGTCTCATGGACCGTGTCCGCGGGCACGCGTAGGGTCGAGCCGTCGGCGTCGATTCGATACGGCACCTTGAGTCGTTTCAACTCGGCGACGACGGCCGCCGCATCACGCTGCGCCAGGTCCTTGAACAGGACCTGGTAGTCGCGTTGCAACGCCCACACCGCGAACACCGCCGCGATCACGAGGACCAGCGCGGCACCCCCGAGCACCGCCGCGCGACCGCGCCGGTCGAGGTCGGTCCAGAAAGAACGCAGGTTTTCAGTGAGCTCGGCCATGGTCATATCTGCATCCGCAAGAGGTCCTGGTACGCCTCGAGGAGCTTGTTGCGCACCTGGAGAACGAGCTCGAACTGCAGTTTGGCGCGCTCGAGCTGAACCATGACCTGGTGGAGATTCACCGGCTCGCCGACCGCCAGGCGCCGCACCGCATCGTCGGCCGCGGTGATGTCGTTATTGGTCGTGCGTATCTGCTCATCGAGCCAAGCCGGAAACGTTCGCGCCGGCGCGCTCGCGGGCAGGGACTGCGCATCCTGCGCGGAGGGCACGGGCGTCGGATCGATCGCGTAGACGTTCATCGCTCGTTCCCGATATCGAGCGCTTTCATCGCCATCGCCCGCGCCATGCTGAGCGCGCGCACGTTCGCCTCGTAGGCGCGCCCGATCTCGACCAGGCGCACCATCTCGGACACCGGGCTCACGTCCGGGTAGGCGACGAACCCGCGCGCGTCCGCGTCGGGATGGCCCGGATCGAAGACCAACCGCGGCGCCGTCGTGCTTTCCGCCACCGACACGTCCACGGGCCGCGGCAGGGCGCTCGCCAGATTCATGTCAAAGGAATCCATCGCCGTGGCTCTCGCCACGACCCGCAAGGGGCGATAGGCGTTCCCCCCCGCCGACGTGGTCTGCGCGTTGGCGAGGTTCGCCGCCGTGACTTCCAGGCGCATGCGCTCGAGGTTCATCCCCGCCGAGCTGATGTCGAACACCGATGAGAAATCCATTTAGTTCCTCCCTTCCCGAATCGCGAGTCTGATCAGCGCTCCGCTTTTCCCCAGCGCCGCGAGCAGCGCCTCGTAGCGGACCGCGTTCTCCATCATCAATGCCACTTCCCGATCCGCCTGGACCGGACGGTCCGTCGGGTCCGGACGCACCTGCGCTTCGAGCGAGTCGATCGCGCGCCTCGCCGCGGCGTCGTCTCTGCCGAGGAGCGCCGTGCGCGCCGCGGCGAGCTGGTCCTCGAACGACACTTGCAGGACGTGATAGCCCTCCACGGACGCGTTGGCGATGTTGGCGGCGTGCACGGCATGGCGTAATACGCCGGCGTCGAGCGCGCGCAAGACCAGCTCGGTGGTGGGGTTGTTCAGAATGCCGGAGATCTCGCCGCTCATTTTTGCTCGCCTCCCATGCCGGCTCGAACCAGCACCGCGCCCAGGCCGAGGTCGAGCTTGTCTGCGAGTTGGTCCGCCAGGAGCTGGCTTATGACGGACTGCGCGGCGCCGCCGAATTCGCTTTTGTCGGCGCCTAGGGCCGTGGATGCGCCCAGATCGCCCAGCAGCATCCGCAAGATCAGCGCGTCGAACTCCTTCGCGAGACGCGCCGGGTCGCGGGCGAGCGTCCCCGGGTCGGCGCCGGTCTGCAGCGGAATCATCGAAATTCCAGTGACGTCCATTGGGAGCTCCTATTGAATGACCAATTCGGCGTGAAGCGCGCCCGCGCGCTTGATGCTCTGCAGGATCGCGATCACCTCGCGCGTGGTGCTCTTGACCTGCTTGAGCGCCGCGACCAGGTCGGACACCGTGGCGCCGGCCGGCATGGTCACGCTGCTCAGTCCTTCCTCGTTCGCGTCGATGCGGGTGCGCGGCACCACTTGTGTGCGTATGCCGGGCCCCGGGTTCACCAGCACGCCTCCTGGTTGGGAAACGAGGAAGTCCGTCACCACCGTCACCTTGAGATCGCCGTGGGCGACCGAGACGTTCGACAGGCGCACGCCTCCGCCCGAGACCACCGTCCCGGTACGCTCGTTGATGACGACCCGCGCGCGCAGGTCCGGCTGGACCGTCAGGCTCTCGAGCCGTGCAACGAAATCGACGAGCCGCTCGCGCTCGCCCTCCGGCACCCGGATCGCAACTCTCCCGGCGTCCATCGCGGCGGCGGAGGCCGACAGCTTCTCGTTCACCGCCGTGGCGATTCGACTGGCCGTGGTGTAGTCGGGATCGAAAAGGACCAGGCGCATCGTGCCATCGGGACTGAGGACCTGTGCGGTGAGATCGGCCTCCACTACGGCCCCCTCGGGGACGATTCCCGTAGTGGGATGATTCTTCTGCACGACGTTGGCGTTCAACTCGAACTTGTATCCCCCAACCGACACCGCTCCTTGCGCGAGAGCGTAGATCCGCCGGTCCGGCCCGTAGAGCGGGGTCATCAGGAGCGCGCCGCCGGTCAGGCTGCGCGCATCCCCCATCGAGGACACGATCACATCGAGCCTGTCCCCGGTGCGCGCGAACGCCGGGAGGGTCGCGGTCACCAGCACCGCGGCAACATTACGGCTCGCAAGTTGCGCCGGCGTTACATTCAGCCCGAATTCCCGCAGCGCGTTCGCTACCGACTGGAGCGTGGCCTGGCTGCGCGTGGAGTCGCCGGTTCCCGCGAGCCCCGACACGATGCCGTAGCCGGACACCATGTTCTCGCGCACGCCGTCCAGGCGGCCGAGCTCCTTGATCCGGACCCCGAAGTCCTGCGCCGGCGCAGACACCGCCGCGAGCAAGACCGCCGGCATCGCCGCCGCGACAAGGCTTTTCACGGTGAAACTCCTCACAGGATCCCCAGCCAGCTCAGGAAACGCGTCAGGATTCCGGGCTTTTGCTTCTCGGCGAGCAGCCCTTGGCCGATCATTTCAATCTTGGCCTGGCCCAGGCGCGTCGAGAGCACCGTGTTGTCGGTGAGGATGTCCTGCGGCCGCACGCTGCCTTCGACCGAAATCCGCTGCTTCTCCTCGTTGACGAAGATCTCCTGATCGCCCTTGACGCGGAGGTTTCCGTTCGCCTCGACCGACTGCACCGCCACGGTGATCCGTGCGAGCAGCTTCCCCGCACGCTCGATCTTCCCCCCGCCCTTGAAATCCTCGGTGAGCTCCAGCGCCCCCGTGAGCGAGCGGGCATACGGGTTCGTGCCGTTCGTGTTGCTGGTGGCGTTGAGCGACCCGCCCGCCGTGCCGTCCTTGTTGGTGGTGGTCGTCGCGGTCGTGGAGGCGGTCGCGCTTTCCGTGATCAACACCGTGAGATTGTCCCCGGGACGATACGCGCGCTGGTCGGCCACCAGCGGCCGATAGCCCTCGCGCTCCAGCAGCGTGTCGCTCCAGGCGGAAAACGGCGCAACGCAGGCGATACCGAGCAGCACGGTTGGCACGGTGTTCCTATGGTTCATGGCTTCCCCCTGATCAAGGCTTCGCGCTCGCCCGTGACCTCGGCGAAATAGCGTTCCGAGGTCCCGGGTTTCGTAACGGCGATGACGTCGCCGACCCGCCCTTCGTCACGGGCGATGCCCGTGGTCTCGATGGCGTACGCTTCGGACACCACGCTCACCCGAATTTCCTGTCCGCGCGCGACCTGCGGAGCGGGCTCCAGGTCGGAGCGCCGCAGCGCGGCGCCGGCGCGAATGAATCGCGTCATCCGCCAGCGCGCGCCTCCCACCCCTGGATCGGCGGTCAAGAGCAGTCCCGGAGATTCCGCCAAGTCGCGCTCTTCCACTGCGATGTCCGTCGGGTGAACTTGCTCGCCGGCGCGAAGTCCCCGGCGCGCCACCATCGCCGGTCCAAACGCTTTCACCGCCCACCACCAAGGCGCGCGCCGGTTTGCGCCGTCCTTGCCCGCCGTGATCGCCCAGATGCGAATGCGTTTCTCGAGCGCCACGTCGGCGGGGATCTCGAAACCGGACACGGACGGCGCCGCCGCGGATCGGCGGCGCGCCTCTGCGGATAGCGGCGCGAGCTCGAACCGCGTGATTTCCGGGTAGCGCGCCTGCAACGCTCCAGCGAGCGCGCTGCGCGCGACCTCGGGCGAGGCGGGCTCGCCCGACGCGGCGCATCCGCTCCAGAGCGCACCGAGCGCGCAGAGGGCGAGCCCCGGAATATGAGCGGTCCGGATCGGCTTCATCGACGCAGGTTGTTGGCGATGCTCAGGAGCTCGTCCGAAGCCTGGACCACCTTCGCGTTCAGCTCGTAGGCGCGCTGCGCGAGGACCAGCCCGAGCAGCTCGTCGATCAGGCGCACGTTCGAGCCCTCGAGGAATCCCTGGCGGACGGCGCCTAGTCCCGCCTGTCCCGGGGTGCCGAGGACCGCCGCGCCGGATTGCTCGGTGACGCCGTGGAGGTTGTCGCCCATGGCAGCGAGCCCGCCGGGGTTGGGGAACGTGGCGAGCTCGATACGGCCCGAATCCACTTCCTTCGCTTCGTCCGGCAGCTTTGCGAACACCGTGCCGTTCGCGTCGATGCGCACCTGGAGCGCGTCGGGCGGGATCTTCACCTGCGCGCTCAGCCGGTGGCCGTCCTGGGTGGCGAGAAATCCGTCGCTGTCGAGCCGGAACGCGCCGTTGCGCGTGTAGGCGAGATTTCCGTCGGGCAGAACGATCTCGAAGAATCCCTGCCCGTCGACCGCGAGATCGAAGGACTCGTCGGTTTTCTTGATTTCGCCCGCGCTGAAGATCTTGGCGCTGCCCGCGACCGCCGTGCCCATTCCCATGCGTCCGATCGCCGGCCGATTGCCGATCGAGGACGGGGCGACCTGCACGGTGCGGTACAGAAGGTCCTCGAACGAGACCCGGCTGCGCTTGAAGCCGGAGGTGTTGACGTTGGCGAGGTTGTTCGCGACGGTGTCGATGTTGAGCTGCTGCGCGTTCATCCCGGTCGCGCCGATGTATAGCGAATCGATCATGTTCGTTCTCCTTAAGCTTCGCCGAGCAGACTGAACGCCCGGTCCATCATGTCGTCGTAGCTGCGCACCACGCGCTGGCTCGCCTCGAAATGCCGCATCGTTTCGATCAGGCGCACCATTTCGCGCATGGGAACGACGTTCGAGGCCTCGACGTAGCCTTGGCGCACGCGCGGCATTTCCACGTCCTGGAGGCTCGCTGCGTCCGACGCGTAGGCGCCGCCCCCCAGCGACACGAGCTGCGCGTCCGCGGGAAAGCGAACGACGCGCAGCGTATCGACGAGCTTGTCGCCCTCCCAGACGCCTCCGGCCTGGTCGATGCGAGGTTCCGCCTGGGAGAGCATGACCTCGCCCGATGCGCCGAGAACGGCGCTGCCGTTCGCCCCCATGAGCCGCCCCCGGGAATCCAGCTGGAAATTGCCCTGGCGCGAAAAAACGGCTCCGGCCTGCGACTGCAACACGAAATAGCCGTCGCCTTCCAACGCGACATCGAGCGGGTTGCCGCTGTATCGCAATGCGCCCGGCGTCCGGTCGATGTCGGTGACCGGCGTCGTCGAGACGCCCGCGCTGGCCTGATCCAGCTGGGTGTCGAACGGCCGAACCACCGCCACGTCGCGCCGAAATCCAAGGGTCGTCGCGTTGGCCAGATTGTGGCTGAGCACGCGCAGCCGCTCGACGTCGCTCAGGAGGCCGGCTTGTGTGATTGTCAATGCGTCCACTCTTCGCTCCTTTCCTCGCTGCGTTGCTCCAGGGAAAACACGTGCGCGAGCAGCGCCGCGACCAGCTCGAACAACTCGGGACCGATGGTCGCATCCATCGGCAATCGGTACAGTTGCGCCGCGAGCGCGCTGTCCTGCACCAAGGGGGGGCCCCCCGACGCGTCCCGGCGCCGCAGGATCTCTTCCGCCGCGGGCCCGCTGCCCTTGACCACGACCTGGGGCAGGCCCTCCCCCGGCTCGTACTTCAGTCCCACGACTTTCTTCGGCTCGGTCACGGCGCGGCGCTCCTCGTCAAACCCGTCGGTCGAGCGACCCCTGGGCGACCAGGTGATCGACGACGGCGCGATAGGCGGGATTCGCGTCCTCACCCGCCTTGGGCTCGTACGCGATCTCGTCGACCACCCACCCGAGCTGGGTGAGCTGCCGGCGCAGCTCCTCCTGCCGGCCCGCCAGCGAGTCGAGCGTGGCGTCGCGGTCGCTCGCGAACCGCACTCGCACGTGCGAGTTGACGAGCCGCGCGGACACCTCCACGCGGCCGGACCCTTCGGTGTTGAGCACGAACACGAGATGACGCGAGCGCTGCTCGCCCGGCTTCGCTTGCCTTGCGTCTTGTTCGAACAACGCGACGTCGACTTCGACGAGCCGGCCTGCGATCAAGAGCGGCAGCGTGCCCACGCGGTGAAACACGGAGCCGCCGGTCTGCGCGTTCAACACCCATTGCCCGAGCGTTCCGGAGTCCGCGCCCGGACCGCCGTTGTCCGGGGCCGGGCGGCCATCGGCGCCGGCGCTGGAGATATCGGCCGGAGTCGCCGGGTTCTCGGCGGCGCTCGCCGCTTCGCTCCCGGGCAGGGCCGTCTTGATCGCATCGCGCAGTTGCTGTGCGAGGCTCTGCCCGGCCGATATGACAAAAGCCCCTGACGATTCCGCTTGTGGCTCGGATGTCGACGGCTGCCTGCGCAGCAGACTGCGTACCGCCTCGAGGAGCGCCGGCTCCTGCGGCAATCCGAGCTTCGCGAGCGCGAGCGCCGCCAGGATCATGCCTTGCGGGTCGCCCGCGCTTCGCAAGGCGCGCGCGAGCGCGGCTCGCGCCTGCTCGTCCAGCTTGAGGCCGGCGCTCGCGAAAGCGGCGGTCAGCCCGTCGGCCGGAGGCGCCGCTCCGGCGTCGGCGTTTTCTTGGACTATGCCGGAAGCAGTCCCCGCGGCGGCGCCTTCTTCGGCCAGTGGCTGCAGCTCGACGCGGTCTCCGATCGCCACGACGCGACCGCGGATGACCTCGCCGGTCTGCAGGGGAACGCTGCTGTCGACGACGCGCTCGCGGCCTTCGAGCGACATGAGATAACGACCGCCCTCGTAGTGCCTGAGCACTCGACCCTTGATGATCTGCCCCAGACTCAGCTCGCTCCCCGGCGCGGGGCGATCGACCAGAGCAAGCCGTGAATAGGCAGGGGTCGCGACGGTAGCATTGGCAGGGGCGGCGCTCATAGGCTCACCATCCCGAA
>DASPXL010000216.1:0-3316 GCA_035637375.1 Burkholderiales bacterium | reverse complement strand
AGCTGATTTTTTTTCTGGTCACGGGTGCCTCCTCCTTGAGGTGCGTATGTTACGCGAGGCAATGCGGCCAGTCATGCCGGTACCGCCTGCTTTTGCCGGGCAACCGGCGAGCCTTCCGCACCCTCGATCGCTTCGCGCAGAAAAAGCTCCGCGGGCAATGACAGCCGTGCGGCCCCGAGGCGCGCGATGCTCCACTCGCGCCGCAAGGGGAAGCCGTGCACGTCGAGGACGACGATCGCGCCCGCGCGCGAAAGCGCGTGGGCTTCGCCTTCGGGGAGCAGCCCGATGCCCAGCCCGGCGGCGACCGCTTCGGCGACCGTTTCGTCGCTGGAGAGCTCGGCGCGAACGGCAGGCGAGATTCCGGACGCCGCAAAGGCGGCAAGCAGCGCCTCGCGAGGTCCCGAGCCCGGCTCGCGCAGGACCAGCCCTTCTGGCGCGAGCGAGTCGAGCGTAATCGCGCGCGCGTTCGCGAGGCGGTGACCCGCCGGCGCGTACAGATGCAGAAGCTCGACCGCCGCAGGATTCGCCGCAAGCCCGGGCCGGTCTTCGGGCGCGGGAAGCAGGCAAAGCTCGTCCTTGCCCGAAAGCAGCCGCTCGATCGCATCGTCGCGACTGGCCACGTGCATGCTCACCTGCGACCCGGGATGGCGCAGGCAGAAGGCGGCGACGAGGCGCGCGGCGAGGCGCCGCGCGCCGGGTGTGGCTCCGACCCGCAGCACGTCGGCCCGCGGCGCGCGCAGCGCGGCAAGCCGCTCCTCCGTGCGCTCGATCAGGCCGATGAGATCCTTGCACGCCGTCTGCAGCTCCCGGCCCGCCGAAGTCAGGTGCAGCCCTCTTCCCTGCTGCTCCAACAGCGCGAGGCCGAGCGTCTCGGAGAGTTTCTTGAGCTGCGTCGAGACCGTCGGCTGGGCGAGGTGCAGCTCCTCGGCGGCGCGCGTCACGCTTTGGCGGCGCGCGACGGCCTCGAACACCATCAATTGGGGAAAAAGTCCGTGCCGGAAATACCGGCGCAGCGCAGAGCGGGGCATGGCGAGCTCCTTCGTTCGCGTCCAGACCACCTGCGGCCCGCTCTGTACGAACTGAGGGCCGCAGGACCTGAGTCCGATCGCGGGACACCGCCCTCGCGATCGGCCCCAGGTCTCGCTTACAGTCTGCGCTGCCGCAGCAGCCGGGGCTTACGCCCGTGTTGACGACGCTGCGCGAAGAAGCTACTCCCCTAGGGAGATTGCGCTTGGAAGCTTAGCAGCGTATCGGAACGCAGGCAACCGCCAGGCATTGCGATTTGCGATGGATGTCCCTCGAAAGCGCGATACATCGTCAAGCGCAATGCGGCCATCGCACCAAATCATTTTTCTTCGGGCGACCCTTCCGCAACAATCGTCCCGTCAAAGGAGAAGCAAGTGGACACGCTCATGACGCCCGAATTCTGGTCCGCCCTCGCCGCGATCGTGGTGATCGACCTGGTGCTCGCCGGCGACAACGCCGTCGTCATCGCGCTCGCCGCGCGCAACCTGCCCAGAGTCCACCAGCGCCGCGCGATCCTCTGGGGAACGGCGGGCGCGGTCGCGGTTCGGGCGAGCCTCACCGTCGCGGTTCTGTGGCTCCTCGGGCTTCCCGGCCTGATGTTCGCGGGCGGGGCCTTGCTCGCGTGGATCGCTTATCGGCTGCTCACCGGCGAAGAGGGCTCGCGCGAGAGCGACATGGCGCCCGCCGCGGGCTTCTGGAGCGCGATGCGCACCATCGTGATCGCCGACGCGGTGATGGGCGTGGACAACGTGCTCGGAGTGGCCGGCGCCGCGCACGGCAGCGTCGCGCTGGTGGTGCTGGGACTGGCGATCAGCATCCCGATCGTGGTGTACGGCAGCACGCTGATCCTGAGGTGCATCGAGCGCTTTCCCGCGCTGCTCTACGCCGGCGGCGCGGTGCTCGCCTGGACCGCGGCGCAGATGATCGTCGGCGAGCCGTTCGTGCGCGAGCTGCTCGCAGGGCGCGCGGCGTCCGTTGCCGCCGTCTACGGCGCCATCGTATGCGGGGTGCTGGGGCTTGCCTGGCTGCGCAACCGCCGGCCGGCCCGAATTTCGATGGAGGCGACGCGATGAAATACCTCGTTCCGGTGGATTCGTCCCGCGCGGCGCTCGCGCCGATCGATCATCTCGAAACGGCCATGCGCCGCGGCGCGAGCGTCGAGGCGATGGTCCTGAACGTGCAACCGCGCCTGCACCGGCATATTTCGCAATTCACGCGCAGGGCGGACCGCGAGGCGCTTCGCGCCGAGCGCAGCCGCGCGGCGATGGCCGAAGCGATCGATCGTCTGGCCCGCGCGGGCATTCCGTTTCGCGCGCTGACCGCGGTCGGTTCGCCGGCTGAGCGCATCGCTGCCGTCGCCGAAGCGGAGCAGGTGGACGAGATCCTGATGGGAGTCGGGCGCCACCCGCAGTGGCTGCGGTGGCTGAATCCTTCGATCGCACAAGGAGTGGTCGCGCGCACCGACATTCCCGTCGCGGTGATCGCCCGCGGCAAGGAAAGCGCGTTCGAACGCTACGTGGTTCCCGCAGGCATCGCCGGGATTGCCGCGCTGCTGATCGCGGTCGAGTAGGGCTCCCTGCGAAGTGTCAGGGTGAAAGCGGGCACCAGCAGTCGGCCCGCACGCGGAACACGCCCTGCGCCGTGCCGCCGAGTATGCCTTTCTTTTGGGCCTCGTTGAAGTACGCGCCCTCGATTACTTTCCTCGGCTCGGGATCGCCGATCGGGAAGGGCGCATCCGACCCGAGCATGATGCGCTCGGGACCCGCCTTCTTGGCGAGGTACTCGAGCGAATCCGAGTCGAACACGCACGAGTCGAAGTACATCGCCTCGAAGCCCTTGCGCGGGTCGGCGTACTTGCCCTGCGAGACGGCGTGGTTGCGCGCGAGCCGCCCCAGCGCGTAGGGCAGGGCCGCGCCGCCGTGCGAGAGCACGAACTTCATGCCCGGGAATTTCAGCAGATGGCCGGAGAAGAGCAGCCGCGATACGGCGATCGAGGTGTCGGCGAGCCGCCCGATCGCGTTCACCAGGTCGTAGTCGGCGAGGCGCGGCTCGCCGCACAGGAACATCGGGTGCATGAACACCGGGGCGCGCAGGTCCGAGGCCGCCTGCCAGAACGGGTCGAGCGAGGGGTCGTCGAGATTGCCCGCGTTGCCCTTCGGCAACGTGCCGATCATCGCGCCGCCGAAACCCCGCTCGAGCGCCTCGGCGAGCACCTCGGCGGCGAGCCCGCCGTGCTGCAGCGGCACGGTGGCGAGCGGCGTGAAACGCTTTTCCTCGCTCAACTCCTCGA
>DASPXL010000215.1:0-9866 GCA_035637375.1 Burkholderiales bacterium | reverse complement strand
CAGCGGTGCCTCTCCCCGTCTTTTTCGCGCGGCGTTCTCCTTCTGGATCCGCTTTTTCTTTTCGGCGATGTCGCCCCAATCCGCCGCAAGCAGCCGGTCCAGCCGCCCGAAGTGTTTCGCGAGAATCTTTGCGACTTCCTCTCCCACTCCCGGAATCCCCAAGGCGAAGATGAAGCGCGCAAGCGGCGGGCTCTTCGACTTCTCGACCGCCGCGACGATGTTCTGCGCCGATTTCTCGCCCATTCTTTCCAGCTCGGCGAGCGCAGCGGCGCCCAGCCTATAGAGATCCGCCGGCGTGCGCACGATCTCCAGGTCGACCAGCTGATCGACGAGTCTCTCCCCGAGACCTTCGATGTCCATCGCCCGGCGGGAGGCGAAATGCAGCAGGGCCTGCTTGCGCTGGGCTCCGCAGAAAAGACCCCCGGTGCAGCGCGCCGCTGCTTCGCCTTCCAGGCGCACGACCTCGGAGCCGCAGACCGGGCACCCCGTCGGCATTTCGAACCGATCGCCTCGCGCCCGGGGACCGGGCCGGGAGACGCTCACCACTTCCGGGATCACGTCCCCCGCGCGCCGCACGACCACCACGTCCCCACGCCAGACATCCTTTCGCCGCACTTCGTCTTCGTTGTGGAGCGTGGCGTTCGTAACCGTTACGCCGCCCACGCTCACGGGCTTCAGGCGCGCCACCGGCGTCAGCACCCCGGTGCGGCCGACCTGGACCTCGATGCCGAGGACCTCGGTGAGCGCCTCTTCAGGCGGGTACTTGTGGGCAAGCGCAAACCGCGGCGCACGCGACACGAAGCCGAGCAAGCGCTGATCGGCGAGATGGTTGACCTTGTAGACCACCCCATCGATCGCGTAAGGCAGCTTGTCCCGTTTTTCGCCCATCCTCCGGTAGAAGCCGAGCAGACCGGACAGTCCCCTTGCCGTGGCGCGCTCGGAAGACACGGACAAGCCCTGGTCGGCGATCCAGTCCAGGACTTCGCTGTGGCGCTCGAACGAGGTGCCGCCGGGATCGCCCAGCCCGTAGGCAAGGAAGCGCAAAGGCCGCTGGGCGGTGACCTTCGGGTCGAGCTGCCGGACGGCACCCGCGGCGGCGTTTCGGGGGTTGGCGAATTCCTTTTCGGCGCGCTCGCGCTGGCGCGCGTTCATCCGCTCGAAATCGGCCTTGTACATGATGATCTCCCCGCGCACCTCGACCAAGGCGGGGGGGCGCGCGCCGCGCAGCTTGAGCGGGATCGAGCGCACCGTTCTCAGGTTCGCCGTCACGTCTTCCCCCGTGTAACCGTCGCCGCGGGTCGCGCCCTGCACGAGGCGTCCGCGATCGTACAGGAGGCTGATCGCAAGGCCGTCGAATTTCGGCTCCATCGCGTACTCGACCTCGTCTTTGCCCAGCGCCTCGCGAACCCGCCGGTCGAACCCCGCCGCGTCCTCTTCGGTAAACGCGTTATTGAGAGAAAGCATCGGCGTGCGATGCGTGACTTGGGGAAATTCCTCGAGCGGCGCGCCGCCGACGCGACGGGTCGGCGAATCCGCACTGGCGAGTTCCGGATAGGCGGTCTCCAGCTCGACGAGCTCCCGGAACAACTCGTCGTACTCCGCATCGGGGATGGTCGGCGCGTCGAGCACGTAGTAGCGGTAATTGTGCGTCTCGATGTCGCGGCGAAGCGCTTCCACGCGCATGCGCGCCTTTTCCGGAACCGCCATCAGGAAAACAGCCGCAGCGCGAGCGCCCCGCCGGGGACGATGCCGCGCGCCTCCATGCCGCGGTGCACCGCCTGCACTCGCGCTCCTATGGCGTCGAATGCGGCCGGGCCCAGGGACTGGCGGTTGTCGTCGACGATGCGCGCGTTGAGCCGCTCGGCAAGCGCTCGCGCGGTGTCGCGGAACTGCTCGAACGCGCCTCGCGGGGTTCGCGGGACATCGAGCTCGAGCGTCACGCCGTGCGTCGAGAGAGACTTCAGGCGATCGATGCTGAACGGGGTGGGACCGAAATTCAGAAGCGCACACATGATCCGTCCATACTTGTCGCGGCGCCGGAATCTGCCGTCCAAGCGATCGAGCTCGAATCCCGCCGATTTCGCGAGCGCCTCCAGACGGGCTCCCGAGAAAGGAGTCGCATCGCTCACGATGTGGACCGCGACCCGGAAATCGACTTCGCCGCAGAACCGGTCGAGCTCCTTTGCCTTGGCTATCGCGGGCCCGGGATCCGGAATGGGCGCCAGAGCCCCGATCAAGGCCGCGGCCTGCTCGATCGCCGCGCCGAACGCGGCCAATTCCTCCGCATCGGCCGCGCCCCGGCGGTCGACGACCTGCATCCCAGAGCGCAGCCTCGAATAAGCGCGCTGGGGATCGAGCGGTTCCCAGGAGGCCTCCGTCTCGTCGAAACCCTCCCAGCGGATCGGCTTCGAGCAGCGATCGAGCGCCACAGCGGCCGCACCCAGAACGGCTGCTCCGCGGATTTCCTCCGGGGTTTCGATGGCTACGATGAAGTCCAGAATCTCCGAGAGCACCGGCTTCGAAGCGCCCAGGTCCTCCGAGGACGCGTCGGAAGATCCGAATGCCTGCTCGACGCGGCCAGAGCCCGAAGCATCCTTTCCCTGCTCGATGCCGCCCCGAGACCGCATCAACACGTCCTCGTGCCTCGAGGTGAAGCTCGCCTCGGCCTCGCGCCGGTACCGGCGCTCCTGCCACTTGTTGTAAAGAAATACGGCCGCGACGACCGCGGCGCCAATCGCGAGAAGGCCGAGCTGCAGCTCGCCCATGTTCAGGCAGCCGCGGCAGCCGCGGGCTCTTCCCGCAGCTTCAAGGCCTCCTCGATGTCCACCGCCACGACGCGCGACACGCCCTGCTCCTGCATGGTCACGCCGATCAGCTGCTGCGCCATTTCCATGGTGATCTTGTTGTGGCTGATGAACAGGAACTGGGTCTCTCCCGACATTTTCTTGACCAGATCGCAGAAGCGCTCGATGTTGGCGTCATCGAGCGGCGCATCCACCTCGTCGAGCAGGCAGAACGGCGCCGGATTCAGCTGGAAAAAGGAAAACACCAGCGCGATGGCGGTGAGCGCCTTTTCCCCGCCCGAGAGCAGGTGAATGGTGGTGTTCTTCTTGCCCGGCGGACGCCCCATGACCTGCACGCCGCAATCGAGGATTTCCTCGCCGGTCATGATGAGATTCGCCTCGCCGCCGCCGAAGAGCGCCGGGAACATCTCCCCGAAATGACGATTGACGGTATCGAAAGTGGATTGCAGCAGTGCGCGCGTTTCACGGTCGATCCTGCGGATGGCGCCTTCCAGGGTCTCGAGCGCCGCAGAAAGGTCGGCCGCCTGGGCGTCCAGAAACTGCTTGCGCTCCTGGCTTGCCGTCAACTCCTCGAGCGCCGCCATGTTGATGGCGCCGAGCTCGGCGAGGGCGTTGGTGAGGCGCGTAATCTCGCCCTGCAGCGGCGCCGCCTTCTGGCCCTCTTTCATCGCGGCGGCGAGGGCGGCTTCGTCGGCGCCCGCCTCGCGCAACTGCTGTGCGAACTGATCGAAGCCGATGCGCGCCGCCTGCTCCTTTAGTCTCAGCTCGGCGATCCGGTCGCGCTGGGGCTGCAGCTTCTGCTCGCTGGCGAGCCTCGCCTCTTCCGCCGAACGCAGCCTGCTGGCGATTTCCTCCTGCCTGTTCCGCGCCCCCGCCAGCGCCTGTTCCCGGGCTGTCCGGGTTGCAAGCCCCTGTTGAAGCTGGGTCCGCAACACCTGATCGTTGATGGCGGTGAGCTCGGCCTGCAGTTGATCCAGGTTTTGCGCGGCCCCCTGAACCTGCTCAAGTAACACTTGAGATGATCTGTCTATTTCATTGATTTTACTTATACATTCCTTTTCATGGAAAACCGCTTCCTGGACCTCGCGCTCGGCCTGCTGCAAGGCGTTGCGCTGGGCTTGGAGACCTTGCTCCCCGGCGTCGTGCTCCCGTTGGGTCAGCTCCAGCTTGCGGTACAGCTCGTCGATTTCGTGCTGGTGCCGTTCCAGGCGCGCTTCGGCGGCCGCCTGCGCGGCCTCCTCCAGAGCCTTCTGGGCCGCGATTTCGCGCAGCTCGCCCTCGATCTGCCCGCTGCGCTCCTCGTAGCGCTCCTCGCCTTGAGCGAGCTTGAGGTTTTCCAGCTGGCGCTCGTGGTGCCGCTGCTTGAGCGCCGCGCCGGCAATGCGCAGCTTGGCGAGGCCCTCGTCGTGCTCGGCAAGCGAATGATCGAGCCCGGTGAGCTCCTCGCGCTTCTTCTCGATTTCATCCTGGCGCTGGCGGGCCTCCGCACCCAACGCCTCGATCTCGCGTTGGCGGGCGAGGATTCCGGTGTCCGCCGGATCGGGCGCGTGAAAGCTCACGCCGAAACGGCTGAACTGGTGGCCTTCGCGGTTGACCAGCACGGCCTGCGGCGACAACTCCAGGCGGGTCATCAGGCGGGGCACGCCCTCTACGGCGTAATAGGGCGCAAGCCAAGCCGCGATGACTCCGCTCACGGCCGGCTCGAGGGCGACGACATAATCGGCGAGCGGTTTCAAGCCGCGCTCGCGCTCCGGCTTTGCTTCCGGTCCGGGAATGAAGGCGCTGACCTTCGCGGGAGGCGGGTCATCGAGCAGCCTCTGCAGCAGCTCCGGGTCGGACATCTCCATCGCGTGCAGCCGGTCGCGCAGCGCCGATTCGACCGCGGCTTCCCAGCCTGCCTCGACACGGATCTTATGCCACAGCCGGGGTCTGGAGGCGAGCTGATGCCGGTCGATCCAGCTCTGGATCTGCCCGTTTTCCTCCACCTGATTCTGGATTTTCCGCAAGGTGAGGAGCCTCCCGTCGAGGACCGAGAGCTCGCGCTCCAGGGTTTGCAGCCGGTCCGTCGCGGCCTGTCGCTGCTGTTCCAAGGCCGTGCGTGCCGTCTCGACCTGAACGAGCAGTGCCTCCTGGCGCGAAAGCTCGGCGCTGCTCTGGGCGAGCTCCCGCTCAAGGCTCGCCCGCAACTCCGAATCGGGTGCAACCAGCTCGGCGCGCTCGGCGGAGAGCCGCTCCTCGCGGCTCTCCAGCCCCTGCAGCGTCTTCCCAGCGTGGGCGAGATGCGCCTGCTCCAGCTGGAACGCCTGCTCGGCCTGGGCAATGCGCTCGCGCTCGCCCGCGATCCGTCCTTGCAGCAGCTTGAAGGCCTGCTCCATCTTCGGCACCTTGGCCTGTTCCTCGGCCAGCCCGGTCCGCGATCGCTCCAGGTTCTCGCGCGCCTGCTCGAGTTTCGCCTTCCAGGATTTTGCCGCTTCCCCCAGCTCGGCGTCGTTTTGCCGCCCGGCGTCGCGCTGCGCCCGCAGCTGGGCAAGCTGCGCTTCGAGGCGCTGGCGCGTGTCGGCCACGAAGCGAATTTCCGTTTCCAGCCGCGATACGTCCGCGTTGGCCCCATAGAGCTCGCCCTGCGCGGCGCTGAGGCTATCGCCCGCCGCGTAATGGTCACGGCGGGCCTGATCGAGCTCGCGCTCGATCTCCCGCAGCCGCGCCGTCTCCGCCTCGAGCTCCGTCGTCCCGCGCTCGATGTCGCGCGCGTGTCGCTGCGCTTCGGCATCGGCTTCGTCGCGGCGCAGAAGCCACAGCAGGTTCTGTTTGAGCGTCCGCTCGGCCGAAAGCTCGTTATACCGGCGGGCGACCTCCGCCTGCTTTTCGAGCCGCTCGATCTGGCCCCCGAGCTCCTGGCGGATGTCGCCGGCGCGCGCCAGATTCTCGCGCGTATCGGCCAGGCGATGCGCGGTCTCGCGCCGCCGCTCCTTGTACTTGGACACCCCGGCCGCCTCCTCGAGGAACACGCGCAGCTCCTCGGGCTTCGCCTCGATGATCCGGGAGATCATGCCCTGCTCGATGATGGCGTAGGCCCTCGGGCCCAGCCCGGTGCCGAGGAAGATGTCCTGCACGTCGCGGCGCCGCACGTGCGTGCCGTTGATGAAGTAGGACGACTCACCGTCGTGCTGCAATACCCGCTTCACCGAGATCTCGGCATACCGGGACCACTGCCCTGCCGCCCTGCCGAGGCTGTTGTCGAAGAACAGCTCCACGCTTGCGCGCGCCACGGGCTTGCGCAACGACGAGCCGTTGAAAATGACGTCCTGCATCGAGTCGCCGCGCAGGGCGGAGGCGCGAGACTCTCCGAGCACCCAGCGCACGGCGTCGATGATGTTCGACTTGCCGCAGCCGTTCGGCCCGACCACGCCGACGAGCTGGCCGGGAACGTTTACAGAGGCGGGGTCGACGAAGGACTTGAAGCCGGCGAGCTTGATTTGAGTGAGCCGCACGCTAGCAGAATACGCTGCAAATCCGGATAAACCGGCTGCTGGCCGGATCCATCGTCGAGAAAACGAAGCACATATAATACCATCTCCATCCTAGCATCCGGACCCCGAATGCCGTCCAAGCCGAGCAAGTCGCTGGAGAGCTTTTCCAATCCCAGCCCGCGCCGCGACTATCTGATCCGCATGCAGATTCCGGAATTCACCTGCCTTTGCCCGAGGACCGGGCAGCCCGATTTCGCCACCCTCTATCTCGACTACGTTCCCGAGCGCAAGTGCGTCGAGCTGAAGAGCCTCAAGCTCTACATCGGGTCGTTCCGCAACGAGGGCGCCTTCCACGAAGCGGTCACGAACCGGATCTGCGACGATCTCGTCAAGCTGCTCGCGCCGCGGTTTCTGCGCCTCACCGCCCGCTTCCATGTTCGCGGGGGGATCTTCACCAGCGTCGTCGCCGAGCACCGCAAGCCGGGGTGGAAACCCGCGCCGGGCTTCGAGCTCGCGCCGGCGGAGGAGCAGCGGAGCACGCGTTGACGCGCGGGCGCAGGCAGCTCGGGCGTTTCCGGATCTCGGCGAATGAATCCCCGACTGCAGTCGCTGCAACCCTACCCGTTCGAAAAGCTGCGCAAGCTGTTCGCGGGCGTCGTGCCCAATCCCGGGCTCGCGCATATCAGCCTCGGCATCGGCGAGCCGCGTCATCCGACGCCCGAGCTGGTCAAGCGCGCGTTGTCGGAGAGCCTCGCGAAGCTCGCGGCCTACCCTCCCACGGCGGGCGGCGATGCCCTGCGGCAGGCGATCGCCGAGTGGCTCGCGCGGCGCTACCGCCTGCGCTCGATCGACTGGAAGACCGAGGTGCTGCCGGTGAACGGCTCGCGCGAGGCGCTGTTCGCCTTTGCCCAGACGGTGGTGGATCCCGCGCGCGGCGATGCCGTGGTGGTGTGTCCCAATCCCTTCTACCAGATCTACGAGGGAGCGGCGCTGCTTGCCGGGGCGCGGCCGCATTACGTGAACACCGCTTCCGAGCGCGGATTTGCAGCCGATTACGGATCGGTCCCGGAAGACGTCTGGCGCCGCACCCAGCTGCTTTACGTCTGCTCCCCCGGGAACCCGACCGGAAAGGTGCTGGGCCTCGCCGAATGGAAAGACATCTTTGCGCTGGCCGACCGGCACGGGTTCGTCGTCGCTTCCGACGAATGCTATTCGGAGATCTATTTCGATGAAGCCGCGCCGCCGCTTGGCGCCCTGCAGGCGGCAACGGAGCTCGGCCGCGGTTTCGAGCGGCTGGTGATGTTCTCGAGCCTGTCCAAGCGCTCCAACGTGCCGGGCATGCGCTCCGGTTTTGTCGCCGGGGACGCGGCGGTGCTCAAAGCGTTTCTGCTCTATCGCACCTACCACGGCGGCGCCATGAACCCCGCGGTGCAGGACGCGAGCGCCGCCGCCTGGCGGGACGAAGCCCACGTGCGCGAGAACCGCAGGAAATATGTGGAAAAGTTCGCGCGCATCACGCCGGTGATGCAAACCGCGCTTGCTGTGAAGCGCCCCGAGGCGGGCTTTTACCTGTGGGCCCGCACGCTGGTCCCCGACACCGATTTCGCCCGCAGGCTGTACGCGGAACAGCACGTCACCGTACTCCCGGGTAGTTTTCTCGCGCGAGAATCCGCCGGCATCAATCCCGGAGCAAACTACGTCAGGATGGCGCTGGTCGCAGAAACCGAGGAATGCCTCGAGGCGGCCCGCCGTATCGTAGAATTCGCAAGGAAACTATAACGCCATCGGCAATGCAAAAGCTCCAGAGCGCCATCGAACAAGCCTGGGAGGATCGGGCGCGGCTTGCGCCGGGTTCTGTCCCGGCAAAGATCGGCAAGGCCGTTGCGCACGTAATCGATGCGCTCGATGCCGGCCGGCTGCGAGTTGCGGAAAAACTCGACGGGACCTGGCAAACGCACCAGTGGATCAAGAAAGCGGTGTTGCTTTCCTTCCGGATCGAGGACAATCGGCCGGTTCGCGCCGGACCGCTGCAGTTCTACGACAAGGTCAGGACCAAGTTCGAGCGCTACGACCGAAAGCAATTCCAGCGGGGAGGATTCCGCGTCGTTCCTCCGGCGGTGGCGCGCCGCGGCGCCTATATCGCGAAAAACGTGGTGCTCATGCCGTCTTACGTCAACGTCGGCGCTTATGTAGACGAGGGGACCATGGTCGACACTTGGGCCACCGTGGGCTCCTGCGCCCAGATCGGCAAGAACGTGCACCTCTCGGGAGGCGTGGGCATCGGCGGTGTGCTCGAGCCTCTTCAGGCGAATCCCACTATCGTCGAGGACAACTGCTTCATAGGCGCGCGCTCGGAAATCGTCGAAGGCGTCATCGTCGAGGAGAACGCGGTCATCTCGATGGGGGTGTTCATCGGCGCGAGCACGCGGATTCTCGATCGGGCAAGCGGGCAGATTCTCTATGGGCGTGTCCCGGCCGGCTCAGTGGTCGTGCCGGGCACCCTGCCCTCCGCCGACGGCAAGTACGGCCTCTACTGCGCGGTGATCGTGAAACAAGTCGACGCCAAGACCCGCGCCAAGACCGGCATCAACGAGCTGCTGCGCGGAGAATAGCTGCCTGCCGGGCGCAAGGGATAAGCGAATCAATCCGGCCACGAAGTCGGAACGGCTTGCCGGCACGCCGCAATCAGGAGCTTGAACGTGTCCCGAGCCGCGCACATCGGTCTTATGTTAATTTCGCTCCACCTGGGTACCCCTCAGCGGGAGCGATCGGAGCGAGTCTAGTGGTAAAAGGGGTCCTTGGTTACCCAAGTCGCCAGGCAGCGGCTACCGAGAACCAAGGTGACTGGGCCAAGAATAGTCAGAATCTTCCAACGGTGCCCCTTTCGGGGAGTCGTCCGGCGCCAGAGATAACGCCATTTGAGACGTGCGGATGTGGGGGCTAACAGACGTTCGCGACGCCAATCTTTCCTTCTACGAGGTGCTCAAAGAGGTCAAATTGTCGTTTCATCGCTAGCGCCTCATAATACTCTCCGTGGACGGGCGTAACGCTGGACCTGTACTCGTTTCAGTCGCTAAGCAATTTCATTCGTGAAAAATGGAGTGCGCTATGGCTGGATTTAGATCGGCTATAAGAACGGTTGCTGTTGGTGGATGGGCCGCGAGCCTCACCCTCGTCACCTGGATAACGCTGTCAACCAGCCCCCTTGCGGGTGCGGCGGATTTATCGCCTGACAAGCCGATCAAGCTTGTCGGCCCTGAGATCGAAGCCATCCTCGATATTCGCAAAAAAGAGGTACGGATAAATCGGTTTTCAGTAGACCAGGACCTCCCAACAGGAAAGCTTCAACACCAGTTACCCAAGCCGTATGTGGTTCGGCTCGTGTCCGTTCCGAAGATGCAATCCGGCAAGACCATGATCTTTAACGCGTCGGATTGGGCTGACGGTATCGGCCTAAAATTAAAAATAGAGATCTTTATAAAGGCGTCGGGAGATGCGATCGGTATGATCAATGTAACCAGCCAGCAGGAAGAAACGACCTTGTTTTACAGCGCGCAGCAATTAAAGGTGCAGCAAGAGTAATACACACCCA
>DASPXL010000214.1:0-1757 GCA_035637375.1 Burkholderiales bacterium | reverse complement strand
CGAGCGGCAGTTGACTGTTCGCAATCCGTTCAAATGAACCGGCGAGCGTTTCAAGGTATTGGCGATCTCCATCCAATGGGCTGAATCACTCGGCGCGCGCGCCGGACACCTTCACCACCTCGGCCCAGCGCGCCACGTCCTCGCGCAGCAGCCGGTCGAACTCTTCGGGGGTGTTGCCGACGGGCTCCGCGCCCTGCTCGAGGAGCCGCTTGCGGGTGTCGGGCGAGTTGGCTGCCTTCGCCACGCCGGCGGCGAGCGCACGGACGATCTCGCGCGGCGTGGCGGCCGGGGCCAGCATGCCGAACCACAACGGCACCTCGACGCCTTCGACGCCCGCCTCCTTCATCGTCGGCACCTCGGGCATCAGCCCCGTGCGCCTGGCGCCGGCTACTGCGAGCGCGCGCAGGCGTCCCGACTTCACGTGCTGGCCGACCGCGACCGGATTGATGAAGCTCAGCTGCACGTCCCCGGCGAGGAGCGCCGCGATCGAGGGCGCGCTGCCCTTGTAGGGGACGTGCACGATGCTCGTCCCGGTGCGCAGCTTGAAGAGCTCGGCGGCGAGGTGCTGCGTCGACCCGGCGCCGGCCGAGGAATAGTTGAGCGCTCCGGGCCGCGCGCGCGCGAGCGCGACCAGCTCCTGCAGCGATTTCGCGGCAAGCGACGCCGGCACCACCAGGAGGTTGGTGCTCTCCGAGAACACCGACACGCCGGCGAAATCGCGCAGCGCGTCGTAGGGCGGGCTCCGGTACAGCGACATGTTGATCGCGACGGCCGGGCTGTTGAAGAGCAGCGTGTAGCCGTCGGGAGCCGACCTGGCGACGTACTCGTTCGCGATGTTGGTGCCGGCCCCCGGACGATTCTCGACGACCACCTGCTGGCCCAGGAGCTCGAAGAGCTTCGACGCGAGCAGGCGCGCGTTGATGTCGACGCCTCCGCCCGGAGTGAAGCCGACGAGGAGCCTCACGGGCTTCGCCGGGTAGGCCTGTTCCGGGCCGGTCGAAGCGGTCTGGGCTCGCGCCGGCGCGCAGATGACGGCGAGGAGCAGCGCGATCAGCCACGGCGTGCTGCGTATTCCGGGCATTCCTCCCTCCTTCGGAGCTCGGCGGATGCGGAATTCTATCCCAGGGTGAGGGCGCGTTCTCGCGCTCGCAGGAAGAATCGCCGAAACTTTCAGCCATGCGTCAGGTTCTACCTGTAGAATCTCGCCCTTTCGCTTGTCCTCTTCAGGATTTTCACCGTGAACCGCCCGGCCGCTTCGGCGATCCTCGATTCCCCGGCCAGCATCGCCGCGGCAAACCCCGCGGATCACTGGGACTACTTCCTCGTCGCGGCGATTTTCGCGGGCATGATCGCGCTCGCCTACGTGGCGCTTGCGACCCCGCTGCTCCAGCCGCTCGTTGACCTCGCGCGCAGGCAGCACTGGGGCGGGTTCTGGGTGCGGCCGACGGTCATCTGGATCGCCATGGGCCTCGTGCTGATGTTCATGCGCACCGTGCTGTGGCTGTGCTACCGGCCGTTCGCTCCGGCCGCCGCGGGCGAGGCGCCGGCGCTCACCGTGATCATCCCCGCCTACAACGAGGGCGCGATGGTGGAGAGCTCGATCGCCTCGGTCGCCGCGGCGAGCTATCCGAGGGGGCGACTCGAGATCATCGCGATCGACGACGGCAGCAAGGACGACACCTGGCGCTACATCGAGCGCGCCGCGCGGCGCTTCCCCGGCCTGGTCACGCCGATCCGGCTCCCGGAGAACCGCGGCA
>DASPXL010000213.1:0-3861 GCA_035637375.1 Burkholderiales bacterium | reverse complement strand
ACCAGCAGCGCCCCGCCGTGCGCCATCATCGAGCGCGAGCCGATGGTGCCTTCGCCCACGAGGCTCGGGCCCTCGGGGTCGCTTGCGCGAAGGGTGATTCTCTCCGGGTCCATGCCGAGCGCGTCGCCGACCACCTCCGGATATACCGTCTCGTGACCCTGGCCGGAAGGGCCGGCAAGCGCGTACAGGAGCGCGTTGCCCGACTCGCCGAACTTGATCATCGCTTCCTCCTTGGGCGCCCCGCCGGCTCCGGCGGGCTCGACGAACACGGCGCAGCCGATGCCGCGCAGCTTGCCGCGGCTCCTGGATTCCGCGCGGCGCGGCTCGAACGCGTCCCATGCCGATTGCTTCACCGCTTCGTCCACCAAGCCGTGCGGGTCGCCGCTGTCGTACACGGAGTGCGGGTGCGGCGTCTGGTAAGGGAAAGCGTCCTTGGGGATGAGGTTGCGGCGGCGCAGCTCGAGCCGCTCGATGCCTGTCTCGCGCGCGGCCTCCTCGACCAGGCGCTCTGCGAGATAACACACGTTGGGCCGGCCGGCTCCGCGGTAGGCGGTGGTCGGCGTGGTGTTGGTGAGGGCGAGGCGATGGCGGCCGTACATGACGGGAATGCGGTACAGGTTGATCGCATGCAGGCCCGGGGGCAGCGTGTTGATGAGGGCGCCGGGCGTCGACAAGTAGGCGCCGGCGTTCACGAACCAGTTGATGCGGATCGCGAGAAATTTCCCGTCCCTGTCGAGCGCGAGCTCGCCGATCAGCTTCGCGGCGCGGCCGTGGTAGTCAGAAAGGAAGGTCTCCGAGCGAGTCGAAGTCCATTTCACCGGCTTACCGAGCGTTTTGGCCGCGAGCATCGCCACGCAATACTCCGCGTACGCGTCGGAGCGGATGCCGAATCCCCCGCCCACGTCCTGGGCGCGCACCATGATCCGCTCCGCGGGGATGCCGGTGATGCCGCTCGCGCTCCCGCGCATGAGCGAGAGGCCCTGCGAGCTCACGTAGAGATCGTACTTGTCCGCCGCGGCGTCGTACGCGGCGAGGCAGGCTTTGGGCTCCATCGGGTTGCCGACCACGCGCTGGCTGTCTAGCGCGACGCGCGTGACGTGCGCCGCATGCGAAAAGGCTTCGTCGGTCTTCGCCTCGTCGCCGTACTCGTAGTCGAAACAGAGGTTGCCGGGGATCTCCGGGTAGAGCTGCTCGGCGCCGGGCGCGAGCGCCGCTTCGGCGTCGATCACCGCGGGCAGATCGCGATACTCGGCCTCGATTTTCTCCGCCGCGTCCTGCGCCGCGAGCGCGGTGCTAGCGACGACCAGCGCCACTTCCTGGCCGACGAAGCGCACGCGGCCGTTGGCGAGCCCGTCGCGGTGCGGCACTTTGATCGTCGCCCCGCCCCGGCCGGGGTAACGCGCGATTTGCGGCGTCGATTTGAATCCGGCCTTGGCGGTATCGGCGCCGGTGAACACCGCGGCCACGCCGGGCGAGCGTTTGGCCGCCCTCACGTCGATCGAGGCGATGTCCGCGTGCGCGCGGTCCGAGCGCAGGAAATACCCGTAGAGCTGCCCCGGGAGGTTCCAGTCCGAGGTGTATTTGCCCTGCCCCGTGAGGAGCCTCAAATCCTCGCGCCGGCCCTTGAAACCCGCACTCATCGGTTTATCTCCGGATGGATTCAGAAGTGCGCGCAAAGCCGCGTCGAAGCTTCTCGACGGGCCCTCCGAAAGGGATTCGGTACCGGACAGTCAAGCGACGCCGGCGGCCGTACTGCGTGCGCCGCCCGGTGTACACATGGCAACCCTGTTTCTCCCCGCTGCCTTGGCCTTGTAGAGCGCCACGTCCGCGGCGCGCAGCACGCTCTTCCCGATGTCGCCGTAGGAGGGGAAGCTCGCGAGGCCTATGGAAACGGTGAGATTGAGCGTTCCATCCCCCGCCTGAATCCGCGCCTGCTCGATCTTTCTGCGCACCGTCTCGGCGCGCGAGCGCAGGGCGGTTTTTCCCGCTCCCGGAAGGATGATCACGAATTCCTCGCCGCCCGAGCGGCACGCGATGTCCTCCTCGCGCACGCAGCCGGCGAGCTCCTCGGCGATTCTCTGCAGCGCGCAATCGCCCGCCTCGTGGCCGAGGGTGTCGTTGACCTGCTTGAAATGGTCGACGTCGATCGCCATGATGCCGACCGATGCTCCGCCGCGGCGCGCGCGCAGGATCTCGCGGTGCAGGCTTTCCTCGAGCTGCCGGCGATTGTACAAGCCGGTGAGCGGATCGCGCATCGCCTGCAGATTGAGGTCGAGCTGCCACATCACCTGCCGCGCAAGAATGCGCAGCGTCCCGATCTGCTTCGGATCGAACTTTCGCGGAACGAAGTCGATCACGCACAGCGTTCCCAGCACGTGATCCTGCGGGGTGACGAGCGGCACCCCGGCGTAGGACCGCGCGCGGGGCGGGTCCACCACCAGCGCGTGCTTCGCGAACCGCGGATCTTCGAGCGCGTCGGGAACCACGAAGACGTCGCGCTGGCGAATCGCATGACCGCAGAAGAAGTCCGGGTACGGCACCTCCCGGGCATCGATTCCGTGCGCCGACTTGAAGAACAGGCGGTGGCTGTCGACCAGGCTCACCAGGGAAACCGGCGTCTCGCAGATATCCGCCGCCAGGCCGGTGAGATCGTCGAACCGGGCTTCGCGCCCGGTATCGAGCACGCAATAGGAACGCAAGGCAGCGAGACGCGCGCTCTCCTCCGCTGCGGAAAAGGAAACCTGACGCCGCTCGCCCGCGTCGTCTGACCGTTCGGCCGTCATCTTGACTGGTAAACCTCCCTGGGGAGTGAAAATCTACTCCGAGCCAGGCACAAGGTAAAGACATTTGCCGCTTTGTTGCAGCGCGACGTTTGTTGCTTCGCGCGCGAAAGTGAATGCCTTCCTTGAAGCTTCGCGATTAAGCCCTTGCCCATCAATCCGTTTCTGTTACCGGGCGGAGTTCGTTCATCAAGGTCTGAATTCCCGAGCCCGATCCGGCCGCGGCCCCTAGCTCCATCTCGCAAAGCACAAACCGATGCCCGTCAAGGCGGGGGTCCGGTACGCCGGCGTGTAGGACAGCCAGCCGAGGTCGAGGCTGGCGGCGGCGGCGGCGACGACGACCCAGTTGCGGATCTCGGAGCTGCCCGCCTTCAGCCGCCGCGGTTCGAGGCGCGCGAGGAAATCGAGGTCCTTCTTATGCAGGGCCTCGATGATCGGACGGTCCAGGTCCTCCTCGACCATGAAATGGCTCAAGCCCCCCGAAGCGATGAGCCCGACGCGGATGTCCTCCGGATAGCTCTCGATCAGCTCCTTCAGCGCGGCGCCGAGCTTCACGCAGCGCTTGGGCAGCGGTGGATTGGGCGGATTGTAGGTGTTCAGGAAAACCGGGACCACCGGCACCATCCTCGCGCCGTCTCCTTTGAGATACCAGCGATGCACGAAGGAGTAGGCATGGCCTTCGCTCTGGCTCTCGTCCAGGCCGGCAACGGCGGCGACGTCGAATTCGCGCTCGACCAGGCCCTCGATGAGGCGCAGCGCCAGCGCCTTGTGGCAGGGATAGTGCGCGTCGCCCTCCTCCTCGAAGCGGCGCATCTGCGCGCGGTTGTACCACTCTTCCGGCCAATTGAATTTTCGCGCGCTGCCGCGGCCCGCGTTGCGAATCGTGCCGCCGTAATAGACGCCGATCGACGGCATGTGCCGGTCCTGGAAGAGCTCGTGCTGGTCGTCGCCGACGATGACCAGCGCATCGAGCCTCGCCGACGCGATCTCCGCCTTCAGGCGCCGCATCGCTTCCTGCACCGCGTTGAACCGGCCGGTGATCGCTTCCTCGGTGACGAGCGCCGGCGCCCGCGCCGGCGCC
>DASPXL010000212.1:0-3769 GCA_035637375.1 Burkholderiales bacterium | reverse complement strand
CGCACGACTTTCAGCACCCCTGTCGTGCCGCGCGCGACCTCGGTCGCGGCGTCCGCTTCCTCGCGGGTGACCAGGCCGAGCAGATGCACGACGCCGGCCTCGGTCACGACTTTGACGTCGGTCGGCCTGAACTTCCCGGCTCCGAGAAAGGCGCTTTTCACCTTGCTGGTGATATAGGCATCGTTGCCGCGGGAGGCGGTCGAGCTCGCGCCCGCGACCTGCAGCTCGTTGACCACGGTCTTGACCTGAGGGACCTCGCCGACGATTTTCTCGACTTGCGCCCTGGCCTGCGCAGTGGGCACTTCGCCGGTGAGCAACACCGTGTAGTTGTAGCTGGTGACGTTGATGTGCCCCGCGTCCTTGAGCGCCTCGTCGATGCGATCGCCCGCCGCGCTTTCGATGCGCCGATCGCCGAGCATGACCTCGAGCGGACGGCGGTCGGCGGCGAGAATCACCCCCGTCGTCATGCCGCCGACGATAAGGGTGTCGACGCACGCC
This sequence comes from Burkholderiales bacterium, assembly GCA_035637375.1. Lineage (GTDB taxonomy): Bacteria > Pseudomonadota > Gammaproteobacteria > Burkholderiales > SG8-39 > VBDM01. The sequence continues at coordinate 3,271 of DASPXL010000212.1, read as the reverse complement.
TGAAGCGCGGCGACCGAGACAACGAGCAGCGCCACGGCGGGCCACCGCCTGGGTGCGCACTCTGTCATTCGGCTCCCAGCAGCATCGAATCGATCCCGTCGCACAGGCAATGCACGGTGAGCAGATGCACTTCCTGTATGCGCGCGGTCTGGGAGTGCGGCACGCAGATGTTCACGTCTTCCGGGGTGAGCAGCTTGCCGATCTCGCCTCCGCCCCGGCCGGTGAGGGCGACCACGCGCATCTCGCGCTCGTGGGCCGCCGAGACGGCGCGCGCGACGTTTTTCGAGTTGCCGCTGGTGGAAATCGCGAGAAGCACGTCCCCCGCCTGGCCCAGGGCGGCCAGCTGCTTGGAGAACACCTGCTCGTATTCGTAGTCGTTCGCGATCGCGGTGAGCGTGGAGGTGTCGGTCGTCAGCGCGATCGCGGCGAGCCCGGGGCGCTCGCGCTCGAAGCGGTTCAGCAGCTCCGCGGAGAAATGCTGGGCGTCGGCGGCCGAGCCGCCGTTTCCGCAGGCGAGGATCTTGCCGTTGGCGAGCAGGCATTTCACCATGATCTCGGCGGCGCAGGCGATCGGCCCGGCGAGCGCGTCGATCGCCTTCAGCTTGAGCTGGGCGCTGTCGTTGAACTGGCGGCGGATGCGCTCCGGCAGGTCCACGGCGTCCTCGGACGGGCGGGCGGTGACGGCTTTCATGGCAGCGTCATTCTACCGCAGCAGAACCCGGCGGCCTTCACGCCGAGAACGCGTCGCGTATCCATTCGATCCGCGGCGGCTCGAGGCGCTCGAGCAAAACCACGTCGAACCGGCATGGCACCTCCTTTTTCCCGGCGAGGTAGTGGCGCGCCGCGGCGATGATGCGCGCCTGCTTGCGCGCACCCACGCTGTAAGCGGCCCCGCCGAAGCCCCCGGAGCTTCGCAGCCTGACTTCGGTAAAGACGAGCGTGTCCCGGTCGCGCAGGACCAGATCGATCTCGCCCCAGCGGCAGCGATAGCGCGTCTCGATCAATGCCAGGCCTTTGCGCTGCAGGTAGCCCGCGGCGATCAGCTCCGCCTGGTCGCCGGACTTCATCTCGAATCCTCGGTCGACACTCCCACGCCGTCGCGGAACACCGCCTGGACCGGCTCGCGCTCGAGCGCGTTGCCGCCGTGATAGGAGATCTTCCCGGTCACCCCGTCGAGGGACACGCGCTGCTGCCCGGAGAGAAGCTCGCCTGCGATGCGGCAGGAGTCGATGCCCAGCGCGTAAAAGCGCTGAAGCTCCGTCGAAAAGCCCTCGAGGCGCGGGTAGACCATCACCGCCGCGTGATCGGGCTGCACCAGCCAGGGCATGTCGACGAAGCGAACACCGTTCAGATCGCTGTTGACGAGCGGGCCGGTCTTGCCGTCGTTGATCTGCGAGGTCGCGAACACCGCCATCTGGTTGTTCAGGTAGGGGCGAACGGTGCGCGCCTGATCGGCCTCCGCGGCGAGGAAAGTGAGCTGCGCCTGCGAGTCCGCGAGACCGCGGCGCAAGTCGGCAAGGTCGGCCCGGGACCCGAACTCGCGAACGTCGCTGATCCTTCCGCCGAGCGAGAACCACTCGTCGGCAAAGGCCCGGCTCAGGCGCTTGGCGAGGAAGCTCGACGCCTGCACGACCACCGCCTCGCGCAGCCCGCGCGCGAACGCCATGCGCGCCACGATGCGGGCCTCGGCGTCCACCGAAAGCCCGAAGGTGTAGAGGCGCGGCGGGAGCGGCGCGTCTCCGTCGGCCACGTTGAGCGCGAGCGTCGCGACGCTGACTCGGCCCGCAGCGGCCAGCGCCGAGACCCCCGAGCGCGTCATCGGGCCGACGATCACGGCGGCGCCGCTTTGCACGGCGGCCTCGTACTCCGAGAGAATGTTCTCGGGCCGGGCGTCGGTGCGCAACACCCGCATCACCTGGCGGTTCTCCGCGAAGACGAGCGCCGCCTGGCAGCCGAGGCGCACGGCCTCGGCTGCCCGGGCGAAATCCGGCGCATTGAGCGGCAGCAGCAGGCCTATGAAAGGCCGTTCGGCCGGGGTCCGGCTTGCCGGATCGTCGACGGCCGCGCACAATGCCGGACTCAACAACGCCGACAGAGCGAAGAAAATTTGGGCGCGAGGACCGGCAAGCATGGCGGGAGCCCGGGCGGGGCGGGTCAATTATATGTGGTCGCCACGCCCATTGGGAACCTCGAGGACATCAGCCCGCGCGCCCTCGAATCGCTCGCCCGGGCCGACGCGATCGCCGCGGAGGACACGCGCGTCACGGCGCGGCTCCTCGAGCACCATCGCGTGCAGGGAAAACTCATAGCGGTGCACGGGCATAACGAACGGCGCGCCGCCGATTCGATCGTCGAGCAGCTCGCCCAAGGCAAGACCGTTGCGCTGGTCACGGACGCCGGCACGCCCGCGATATCCGATCCGGGCGCGACGGTCGTCGCACGAGCGCGCGCCGCGGGATTCAAGGTGGTCCCGATTCCAGGGCCGAACGCCGCGGTGACCGCGCTCTCCGCATCGGGCATCGCGGACGGGCCGTTTCTGTTCGCGGGCTTTCTTCCGGCAAGACCTGCCGAAAGGCGCAAGGCGCTCGCGCGGCTCGCCGGGCTGCCGTACACGCTCGTGCTCTACGAGGCGCCGCACCGCGTCGTCGAATGCGTCGAGGACATGTCGGCGGCGCTGGGACCGGAGCGCGCGCTCGTGATCGCGCGCGAGCTGACCAAGCTCTTCGAGCAGATCCATCGGTGCCGCCTCGGCGAAGCGGCGGCCTGGCTCCGCGAGGACACCGACCGCCGGCGCGGCGAGTTCGTGCTGGTCGCCGAAGGCGTCGCGGCCCGAAGCGAAAGCGCGAAGCCCGATTGGGAGCGCGTGCTCACTACGCTGCTCGGGGAGCTGCCGCTTGCGCACGCGGTGAAGCTCGCGTGCAAGCTCACCGGAGCGAAGAGGAACGCGGTGTACGCGCGCGCCCTGCAGCTCGCGCGCGCGAATACTCGGCATCGGTGAATCCGTGCAGACGCTGACCCTTACCCGGCCGGACGACGCTCACCTGCACCTGCGCGACGGCGCCGCGCTCGCGAGCGTCCTCCCCTACACGGCGCGCGTATTTGCGCGGGCGGTGGTCATGCCGAATCTCATGCCTCCGGTCACCGACACCGCGCTCGCCGCCGCCTACCGCGGCCGCGTGCTGAAGGCGCTGCCGAAGGGCTCCGATTTCGAGCCCCTGATGACGCTCTATCTGACCGACAATACCAGCGCCGAGGAGATCGCGCGCGCGAA